>MHLB01000045.1:672-3282 GCA_001818895.1 Candidatus Liptonbacteria bacterium RIFCSPLOWO2_01_FULL_53_13 | reverse complement strand
TTTGCTTATCCTTGACCTCGGGTTCCTCCTCATGAGCTATGCGAAGCGGTGGCGGAAAGTGTATGCCATCGCGTTCCTCGGCACCTACACCCTCTTTTTCTCTTGGTGCGCGAATTACTACGCGGAGGAAAAACTATGGACGACGATGACGTTCCTCACCGCATACTTCGCGATATTTCTCATCGCGCCGTTCCTCGTAAGCGTTACGCGGAGGCAAAATTCGGGAGCGGACAACCTGCTCATCACGGAAATAAATGCCGCGTTTTACTTCGCGACCGCTTATATACTCCTCAAGCCGGACTACGAACCGTTCATGGGATTTTTCTTCGTGCTCTGGGCGGCGCTCTGCCTCTTGGGCTCGTACATCCTGTCTGCGGCGAACTCCGAAGACAAAAACGGCATTTTGGGGCTTGCAGGCATGGGGCTCGTGCTTGTCACCGTCGCGATTCCCATACAACTCTCCGGTAAGTGGATTACGATCGCGTGGGCGGCCGAGGGGTTTGTGCTCACGTGGATAGGCATTGCGCTCGGGTCGCAAAAAATCAGAACGTTTGCCAACATTGTTTATGTCATCGCCGTTATCCGCCTTTTGGGCATGGATTCCAGCTATTCGGCTTGGCGCGATGATTACCTTGCGTTCATGAACAGCCGTTTCATCACCTTTGTCTTTACCGCCCTTTCGCTTTTCGGGAGCGCATACATTTCCCGTGACGCGAAGGAGAAGCTCGCGCCGGAAGAGAAAAATATTCCCGATATGCTCGCCGTTGCGGGGCATCTTATCGCCGTTGCGGGGCTTACCGTGGAAACCATCGGATATTTTGACCATAAGATATACCTCGCGAGCGGCCAGCCCGCATCGGTGTTTGCCGGGAATTCCGGCAGGGGATATGCGGATTCCGGTTCCATCCAGAATCAAAAGAATCTTGCCCTCTCGCTTCTGTGGGGAGCGTACTCCGGACTTTTGATGGTCGTGGGCATCGCGCGCCGCTCGCGCGGCACGCGCCTCTTGGCTATCGCGGGGTTCGGCGTCGTGATCTTCAAAGTATTCCTCTACGATGTCTCGGCGCTTTCGCAACTTTACCGCATCGTTTCCTTTATCACGCTCGGCGTTATCCTGCTCGTCATCTCGTTTCTCTTCTACCGCTACAAAGAACGGTTTAAGGAGCTGGTGATGGAATAGCAGCCAAAATAGCCAATAGGGATTAGCCATTAAAACCGCCAACGTCATTCCCGTGACCAAAAAATTTTTTGTGACCAGCCTGCTCCTTTTGATTATCGCCCCGCTCGCGCAGGCGGATTTTGACTCGGCAAAATGGCAGTTCAAGAAAGAAATCATTGCTCCCGCAGGCACGGCGGGAGCGCAGGCGTTCGGCGAGCTTGCGCTTGACGGCGAGATATTGAGCGGCGCGCGCGCCGACTTTGCCGACATCCGCATCATGGAGAATGGCGAGCGCGAGGCGCCCTATGTGCTTGCCACAGAGGCTCCGCAAACGGCAGTTGAAACATATCCGGTGCGCATGATTGACAAAGGAATCGTGGAGGGAAACTATACGCAGTTCACTGCGGACGTGGGGGAAGGCGGCGCATTGCATAACAAGATTGAGATCGTGGTGGATACGCTGAAATCGAAAAATTTCCGCAGAGAGGCGCAGGTTGAGGGAAGCCGCGACGGAACCGCGTGGATTACGCTTGCGAAGAAATCCATCTATGACTATACCGTGGAATTTACCGCGCGCGACACGGCGATAGGATACCAGGAATCCGCTTACCGGTATTTGCGCGTAACGATTTTTGACAGAGGAGAAAGTCCGCTTGCCATCACGGGCGCGCGCGTTACGCGCGAAACCGTTGCGACCGGAAAGGAAGTTGCGTACGAAGGGATGATAAAAGAGAGAGCGGAGAAAAAGAGCGAGCGCGCGGAGCAGATTACGTTTGATCTCGGCACGCGCGGGCTCCCGACAAACCGCCTTTCGGTGAACACGGCCGACGTGAATTTCAACCGCGGAGCGGCGCTCGAGGGGACGAACGATGGCACCGTCTGGGCTACGCTTATCTATCGCGACGTATTGTTCTCGTACGATACGCCGAAATTTGTGGGAAGCAAGCTGGAATTGCGCTATCCGGAAACGAACTACCGCTATCTCCGGCTGACCATTTTCAATAAAGACGATGCGCCGCTTGCCGTAAAAGGGGCAACTTTCTACGGGCTCGTGCGCAAAGCGGTGTTCGCCTATTCTCCCGCATCTTCTTACGCGATTCATTACGGAAACCCTGCCGCGCGCCGCCCCGAATACGACCTCGCGAATTATCTCGCTTACTTTGACCAAGGGTCGCGCATCGTGCTTTCGCTCGGAAAGCAGGTTGAAAACAATGACTACGCGCCGGATGTGCCGTTCGTACCGTTTTCCGAACGCTACAAATGGTTTCTGAATTTCACGCTCATCGTGGCGGTCGCGGTGGTGGGAGGAATTCTCGTGCGCGTAATGAGAAGAAAGTAGCAGATAGCCATTAGGATTTAGCCAATAGTGGATAGGCGTTAGAACGTAGGACTTAGCCATTAGAAAAAACAGACAATTTAGTTCAATGAATTCGTACAAAGACCTTATTGTA
>MHLB01000045.1:0-562 GCA_001818895.1 Candidatus Liptonbacteria bacterium RIFCSPLOWO2_01_FULL_53_13 | reverse complement strand
CGTTTCCAATATCGCCGAGGGATTCAGCAGAAAATCAGTACTTGAAAATATGAGGTTTAATTCCATAGCATTTGGCTCTACGAGCGAAGTTGAAACACAGTTATTACTTGCAAAGGAGTTGGGATTCGCGGCCCAGGAGGAATTTGTATTTGCCGAGAATCTTCTCGTTGAAGTAAGAAAAATGCTGAATGCGATGAGAGTTGGCTTGCGCAAAAGGGCAACCAATGATTAACTAATGGCTGATTACTAATGACTAATGGCTAAGTTCTAACTCCTAATGGCTAGTCTCTACACCCACAAAGACGCGAATATCCGCAAGACGTGGCTTATCTTCACGCTGTTTTTCGCGGTGGTGATCGGCATCGGGTTCGCGTTCGCGCAGGTCTACCGCGACCCGGGCATTTTATACATTGCGGTGTTTTTGAGCGTATTCATGAGCGTGTTGAGCTACTGGTATTCGGATAAAATCGTGCTTAAGATGTCGCACGCGGTGCCCGTGGAGATGAAAAACGCGCCGGAGCTCTACCGCATCGTGGAGAATCTCGCGATCACCGCGGGCTTG
>MHLB01000044.1:4718-6653 GCA_001818895.1 Candidatus Liptonbacteria bacterium RIFCSPLOWO2_01_FULL_53_13 | reverse complement strand
CCTCGGTGATGATATATTCTTGCACCATCGCGCGACCGGCATATTCGAAGAGATCGTCAAGGTCAGCGGAACCGTCAGTAAGTATCTGACCCTTTATCACCAGATCGCCCTCTTTAACGAGCGGCGTGCGCGGATAGGGCGCAAGATATTCATACGAGGAGCCGTCTTTTTTCCCTTGTCCCGCTGACGGCGTTACGACGATAACTTTCTCGCGACCTTCCTCTTTTATTTCTACAATAATGCCGTCAGACTTGGAGATAACCGCCGGATTCTTCGGTGAACGCTTCTCAAACACTTCCTCAACGCGCGGGAGTCCTGACGTGATGTCGCCGCCAACGCTTGCAACACCGCCAGCATGGAAGGTGCGCATCGTAAGTTGAGTGCCCGGTTCACCAATGGCTTGTGCAGCAATGGTACCGACCGCTTCACCGAGATCGACCATCTCTTGCGTCGTAAGGTCCATACCGTAACAGGTTTGGCAGATGCCATAGCGTGTTTCGCACGACATCGGCGAGCGCGAGACGACCGTAACGACCGTCGAAGCAGTAAGCGCTTCTGCGTCGAGAGCAGAGAGATAGTGCCCTTTTTTGAAAAGAACCGTACCATCCGAGTCCTTTGCTTCTTCCGCAAGCACGCGGCCGAGAAGAGCTTTAGCATAATTCGTCTGGATGCCGGAAGCGCTCACGCGGTTGATTTTCACCCCACGCTTCGTCCCACAATCCTTCTCGGTCACGATGGAATCCTGTGCGACGTCGAAGAGACGACGGGTCAGATAACCTGCTTTCGCCGTACCGAGCGCCGTGTCGGTGAGACCTTTGCGCGCGCCGTGCGTGGACATAAAATATTCAATCGGATTCAATCCCTCGATCATCGAGGAAATAATCGGTAGTTCGATAGTTTCACCAGCAGTGTTCTGAATAAGACCTTTCATACCTGCCATCTGGGTCAAGTTGCCCATCGTACCGCGAGCGCCTGAACGCACCATGTCGGCGACGCCGCCCATCGGGTCGAGTTCGAGCGCAACTTGTTCCTCTACTTGCTGTTTCGCTCCTTGCCATATCTCGATAGCCATACGACGTTTCTCTTCTTCAGCTAAAAGACCGTTCTGGAAATCTTTTTCTATAATCGCAACCTTAGCAGCCGCTTCATCGATGATGCGCGACTTCTGTTTCGGCACGGAAACGTCGTTAATCGCCCAGGAAATGCCGGAGCGCGTCGCGTAGTCGAAGCCGAATCGCTTCACTTTATTTACGATGTTCGGCACTGCATCGAATCCATACTTCACGGCGCAGTCGGTCATGATGCGCGCGAGCGCTTTCTTCGTAATAGTGTCATTCACAAATGGGTAGTCGGAAGGCAGCACGGTGTTGAAGAGGAGGCGACCGACAGTTGTTTCGAACGGGTGCCTGTCGAAAGCCTCATACTTTTCCTTGCCGATGACCGGCAGCACGTTGACTTTAGCGCGCAAGTCGATGGCGTCGTATTCGGATGCGAGAATTGCCGCATTCGGCGATGCAAAGTATTCTCCCTCTCCCTTCCCTTTCTCAATCGCTTTGGTGAGCCAGTAGAGACCGAGAATGATGTCCTGCGGTTTCGCCGCAAGCACTGTCATTTCGCCGTTGCCCGGTTTGAGAATGTTCTTGTTGGCGCTCATAATATTCTCTGCCTCCCACTGTGCTTCTTCTGAAAGCGGCACGTGCACGGCCATTTGGTCGCCATCGAAGTCAGCGTTAAACGCATTACAGACGAGCGGATGGAGTTGAATAGCATCGCCTTCAATGAGCCGCGGACGGAATGCCTGAATACCCTGGCGGTGAAGCGTCGGTGCACGGTTGAGGAGCACATATTTGCCCTTGATTGCCTCTTCGAGAATCTCCCACACCTCGGCGACGCCGTCTTCGATGAGACGACCCGCACCGCGGATGTTGAACGCGA
>MHLB01000044.1:2240-4685 GCA_001818895.1 Candidatus Liptonbacteria bacterium RIFCSPLOWO2_01_FULL_53_13 | reverse complement strand
GGCGGAAGAGCTCGAGCGCCATATGTTTCGGCAGACCGCATTCGTCGAGCTCGAGGTCGGGACCGACGACGATAACCGAGCGACCCGAATAATCAACGCGCTTGCCGAGCAGATTCTGGCGGAAGTAGCCTTGTTTCCCCTTCAAATAGTCGGCGAGCGATTTGAGCGGGCGACGCTGGGCGAGCGTCATAGCGCTTGCGGAGGCACCGCTCTTGCGGATGGAATTATCGAGGAGTGCATCAACGGCTTCTTGGAGAATACGTTTCTCATTGCGCAAAATGACTTCCGGCGCATGAATGTCGATAAGCTTCTTGAGACGATTATTGCGATTGATGACTCGGCGATACAAATCGTTCACGTCAGAGGTCGCGTGGCGACCGCCTTCAAGCGCGACCATCGGTCGGAGTGCTGGCGGGATGACCGGAATGCGCGTGAGGAAGAGCCACTCAGGACGCACACCCGAAGCGATGAGACCAGCAATGAGTGAGAGACGCTTCGCGAGCTTTTCGCGCTCAGCGGCGCCGGCGTGTTCGTAGCGTGCAGCGAGCGTCTTCTCGAGTTCTTTTAAGTCGAGTTTACAGAAAATATCATAAATAGCCTCGGCGCCGATACGCGCTTCGAAAAGACCTCCGTAACGAACTGAAAAGCGATGGTATTCAAGCTCATCGAGGACCTTGCCAACGACAACGCCATCAATCTCGGCGCGGGTCGAGGTCATCTTTTCCTTCAGCGCGTCGCGTTCCTTGTCACTCCCGAGCGACTTGTACTTCGATTTATATTCGCCCTCGAGCTCGGTGAGGAGACGCTTCTTTTCGTCCTCGGCGATCTTCGAGACGATGTAGCCCGCGAAATAAACAACCTTCTCAATGTCCGTGGCGGACGCGCCGAGCAGTAGGGCCATACGGGAAGGGACCGAGCGGAGAAACCAGATGTGCGCGACCGGCGTACAGAGCTCAATGTGACCCATACGTTCGCGACGCACGATGGAACGCGTTATCTCGACACCGCACTTGTCGCAGACGATGCCCTTATAACGAATGCCCTTGTACTTGCCGCAGTAACATTCGTAATCCTTTTCCGGACCGAATATCTTCTCGTCGAAGAGCCCGTGCTTCTCAGAGCGCTGAGTGCGGTAGTTGATGGTCTCGGGCTTGGTGACTTCGCCAGAAGACCACGCGAGAATGCGTTCGGGTGAGGCGAGCGTGAGACGCAGTCCGTTCCAAGTATCGCGCGGCGGGAGTTTGCGGGGAGTGAAGGCCATAAATAAATAGTTAATAGGTTATAGGGAATAGGTTGTAGTAGACGGCAATCATTCGACTGGCTCCGGCGGAAGATTCAGCGGCTCAACGTCAAGTGCAAGACCGCGGATCTGGTTAGTAAGGACTGCAAATGATGCGGGCGTGCCGGTGTGACTAATCGGCTCGCCCTTCACAATCGCATCAAAAGCGGCGCTTCGACCCTGAATGTCGTCCGACTTGATGGTAAGCATTTCGCGGAGCGTGTAGGCGGCACCATAGCCGAGAAGCGCCCACACTTCCATTTCGCCGAAACGCTGACCGCCGTTCTGTGCCTTACCGCCGAGCGGTTGCTGAGTGATGAGCGAGTAAGGGCCGATACTGCGCATATGGATTTTGTCTTCCACCATATGATGCAGTTTGAGGACATACATATAGCCGACGGCAATATCTTGAGCGAACGCGTTACCGGTCTGACCGTCATAGAGTTTCATCTTGCCGCTCTCGTCGAAACCGGCAGCGACGAGCTCATCGCGGATTTCGTCTGCCGTCGCACCGGCAAAGGGCGGCACCACTGCCTGATATCCAAGTGTGTGCGCGGCGAGTCCGAGATGCATCTCGAGGATCTGTCCGAGATTCATACGGCTCGGCACGCCGAGTGGAGTGAGAATAAGATCGATCGGATTGCCGTCTTTGTCGTATGGCATGTCCGCGACCGGCAACACGCGACTGATGACACCCTTGTTACCATGACGTCCGGCGAGCTTGTCGCCGACCGAGACATTACGAACTTGTGCGACCGTTACAACCATCTTCTTGATGATGCCACTTTCGAGCTGGTCGCCCTTCTCACGCGAGAAAATGCGAACGCCGATAACGCGACCTTTCTTACCGCCCTCCATACGGAGACTCGTATCCTTCACATCCTTCGCCTTATCGCCGAAGATGCTGCGCAGGAGGCGCTCCTCCGGTGTGAGCTGAGTCTCACCCTTCGGCGTGACCTTACCGACGAGAATGTCGCCGGGGCGCACTTCGGCGCCGATGCGAATGACACCTTCTTCATCGAGATTCTTAAGTCGCATCTCGCCGACGTTCGGAATGTCATGCGTCGTCGTTTCGGGACCGAGCTTCGTATCGCGCACAACACAATCAAAGTCCTCGATATGAACGGTCGTAAATTTCGTCTCTTGTACGAGACGTTCAGAAATAA
>MHLB01000044.1:1565-2207 GCA_001818895.1 Candidatus Liptonbacteria bacterium RIFCSPLOWO2_01_FULL_53_13 | reverse complement strand
TCATGAACGCGACACGTACGTTTTGGCCGAGCGCGAGCTGTCCTTTATCGGTGGATGAATTATCCGCGATAACCTCGCCCTTCTTCACAGCGTCGCCGAGACGCACCGACGGCCGCTGCATAAATGCTGAATTCTGGTTGGTCTGGGTGAGTCCTTGGAGACGATATTCCTTCGACTTCCCCTCTTTGTTCTTCACGACGATCTTGCGCGCATCGACCTGCGTGACCTCGCCTGATTCGGTAGCAAGCACGAGACGTCCCGTACTCTTGGCTGCGTGCGTCTCGATACCGGTGGCGACCAGCGGAGCTTCCGGTATGAGGACGGGGGTTGCTTGCTTCTGCATGTTGCTACCCATCAAGGCGCGGTTTGCGTCGTCGTGGTCGACGAATGGAATCATACAGGTCGCGATGGAGAACATTTGATACATCGAAGCGTCCATGAGCGTAATCGCGGTACGCGGAACAATGATCGGGTCGCCCTTGTGACGTGCTTCTACCGATTCGGTGGCGATTGTGCCGTGCTCGTTGATCTTAGTCGCACCATGCGCGATGAACTCAAGCTCTTCATCAAGTGCGTTGAGGTAGACGATCTCTTCGGTTACCTTTCCCTTCAAAACGCGAACATACGGGGTCTCGATAACGC
>MHLB01000044.1:0-1532 GCA_001818895.1 Candidatus Liptonbacteria bacterium RIFCSPLOWO2_01_FULL_53_13 | reverse complement strand
GGGTGAGACCGCCGGGACCGAGCGCGGAGAGGGTGCGCATATTCTCGAGCTCGGCGAGGATATTTTGCTGGTCCATAAATTGCGAAAGCTGGTTGGCGGTGAAGAATTCGTGGACAGACGCATGGAAGGGACGCGGATTGACGAGTGCCGCCGGCAGTGTGGTCTCGCTTTCTATCGTACTCATACGGTCTTGAATATTGCGCTTCATACGGCTCATGCCGACCCTCATGCGGGCTTGGAGGAGCTCACCGACGAAACGCACACGACGAAAGCCCAAGTGGTCGATGTCGTCGGGACGCGCTGATGGGTCGGCGTTCAACTTCGTAATTTCCGAAACAATGCGGACGAAGTCCGTGAGGCCAAGAGTGCGCTTCTCGAGCGCCTTCTCGGTAAGCGGGAGGCCGAAGCGCGAATTGAGGCGATGGCGACCAACGCGGCCGACGTCATACCGCTCGACCGAGAAGAGCGACTGCACGAAGTTTTTGGCGTTTTCGGGCGTGGCCAAGTCCCCGTCCCTCATGCGGCGGTGTATCTCGATATAGGCCTCTTCAATCGACTTCGCCTCGTCATGTTCCAAGGTCGCCTTGATGGCGGAGAGCGCGAGGGAGTCCTTCGCAAAATGCTTAGCCACTGCCTCGCCTAGCCCGCCGCCGAAGACGGTCAGGAGCTGAGTGATGGGGAACTTGCGTTTGCGGTCTATCTTCACAAAAATCGCGCCGTCTGCCTCAGAATCAATTTCTATCCACACACCGCGCAGGGGGATTATCTTCGCACCGAAGTACGGCTTCCCGCGCAGGAGTTCTGACACGAAGAACGCGCCGAAGGAGCGCGCGAGCTGGGGCACGATGGCGCGCTCGACACCGGAGACGATGAATGAACCGTGCGGCGTCATCATCGGCATATCGGTCAAAAATATTTCCTGCCGCTTTTCCGAACCGAACGTCTTGTTGATGAGCTTTACCGTCGCCTTTATCGGCGCCTCATAGGTGCGCGCGTTCTCGCGCGCGAATTGCTCGTCGTACTTCGGTTCGCCAATTTCAAAACTCTCGAACTCGAGTTGGAACTTCTTCCCCGAGTAATCGGAGATGGGCGAGAACTCCTTGAAAAGTTCAGTGAACCCGTCCTTGAGAAGCCAATTGAACGAAGACCGCTGGTGTCCGACGAGGTCCGGGAACGGGACTGAGGGAGCCCGATATGCGCCGAAGGTCTTCTGGACGAGTTTCTTGAGCATGTGAGGGTGGCGTGAAGTGGTAATTAAAAGGCACCTTATACAAATATGAACGCACGGAAATAAATCCGCTATCGCTATCGCGTTATCTTTCGTCGCCCGTATGATTTCCCTAAAACTGCCCTCCAGTACTCATTCGTATCTTGTCCCTTTAACGTATCACCCCCCGCTTTTTTGCGCAAGTGGTGTTGGGGATAAAAAGAAAGGCGACTTTTTGGGTCGCCTGAGCAGGGGGTCTCTGAAGCCGAAGCTTCTTGTAGGCGTGCCACAAACGCCTCGTTGTTCGGCCTTGAAAGGCCTACAC
>MHLB01000043.1:9733-10248 GCA_001818895.1 Candidatus Liptonbacteria bacterium RIFCSPLOWO2_01_FULL_53_13 | reverse complement strand
CCATAGCTTTTAGCTGCGCCGCTCGAGAGCGGCGCCTAGCGTATCGTCGTCCGCGAATTCTATTTCTCCGCCCGTGGGGAGCCCTCGCCCGAGGCGGGTCATTTTTTTGGCGAGCGGCGCGAGTTCCTTCGCGAGCGTCTCCGCGTGCCAGTCGCCGTGCGAGGTCGGATTGAATCCTAAAATGATTTCTTCCGCTTGCCCCGCGGCGGAGCTTTGCGGGGCCTGCCCCGCCTGCCCTGAGCCCGTCGAAGGGCCGAGGTCGCGTTCAATAGTTGCCTTGAGCGCCGCAAGGCGCAATTTTTGCCATTCCTCCAGTATGCCGATTTTTCCAATCGGCCCGATGATGAGATAGCGTCCGGAAAATTTCCCGGTGCGCTCCACGGTGATGAGGTCGGTTTCCTTTTCCACTATCATAATAATTTTTTGGTCGCGCTTCGGGTCGGCGCAGACAGGACAAAGCACCCCTAAATTTTGGCGAGCGGCCCCGACGCCTTCCGAGGGTCGGGGCTCCGACT
>MHLB01000043.1:9562-9690 GCA_001818895.1 Candidatus Liptonbacteria bacterium RIFCSPLOWO2_01_FULL_53_13 | reverse complement strand
GGCCGATGGAAGGCAATTCGGCAAGGCGGGCTATGAGCGCTTCAAGTGAGTTCGGTAATTTCATTTTCAAATCCGGCGAATTTTTTATCCACCGAGCGGAAGGTGACGCGGTCGGGGTCAAACATCAG
>MHLB01000043.1:881-9488 GCA_001818895.1 Candidatus Liptonbacteria bacterium RIFCSPLOWO2_01_FULL_53_13 | reverse complement strand
TGTCGGTGCGCTCGCGGTCTTTGCGGTAGATGAACATGACGATGTCCGCGTCCTGCTCAATCGCGCCCGATTCGCGCAGGTCATGCAGTTTCGGCGTTTTGTTATCGCGCTGGTCAACGGCGCGCGAAAGCTGGGAAAGCGCGAGAACGGGCACGTTCAGTTCGCGCGCAAGCGCTTTGAGCCCCCGCGAGATTTCCGTAACCTGCTGGACCATATTGTCGATGCCACGGCGGGGGAGCACCAGCTGGAGGTAGTCAATGACGAGAAGGTCAAGCCCGTGCTCCACCTGGAGCCGGCGCGCCATGGAACGCATCTGGAGCACGGTGGGGGACGGCGTGTCGTCAACATAGAGTTTCGCGACGGAGAGCTTGTCCAGGCAGGACTGAATGAGCTGGAACTCCATATCGTCGGTGATGCGCCCCGTGCGGAGCTTCCAAAGCGAGACGCCCGACTCCGCCGCAATGAGGCGGTCTACCACCTGCTCGCGCGACATTTCAAGCGAGAACACGCCGACCGATGCGCCGTGCTTGAGCGCCGCTTGGCGGGCGATGTCCATTGCAAGCGAGGTCTTCCCGAGCGAGGGGCGCGCGCCGAGCACAATCAAGTCGGATTTTTGAAGGCCGGAGAGCAGATTGTCCAAGTCGTGGAACCCCGTCGGCACGCCGCGGAGCGCTCCCTTATGCGCGTGGAGATTTTCAATGCGCTCGTAAGCGTTTTTGAGTTCGTCCTTGATGAGAATGAAATTTTGCGGAAGCGATTTTTGCGAGATCGCGAGGATTTTCTGCTCTATATTGTCTATCAGGTCCTCAAATTCCCCGCTCTGGTCAAACACGTTTTCGGTGATCTCGGCGGACGCTTTGATGAGGTCGCGGAGAATTTTTTTCTCTTTCACGATCTGCGCGTAGTGGTCCACGTGCGACGAGGTCGTCACCTGGTTCGTGAGCTCCGCGAGGTAGCCGGACCCGCCGATTTCCTGAAGCAGATTTTTTGCCTTGAGATGATTCGTGAGCGACAAGATGTCAATCGGTTTCCGCCCTTCGTAGAGCTCAAGAACATTCTCGTAAATTCGTTCGTGCGCCGGCGAATAAAAATCGCTCGGCACGAGCAAGTCGGCGACTTTCAAGACCGCGTTTTTGTCTATCAAAATGCTCCCCAAGACCGCCTGCTCGGCGTCGAGATTCTGCGGGGGCAACTTTATTTTTGATGAAGGGGACATAAGGAGAATCCCTGAGGAGTGTCTTCAACTGTGTATCCTAACTCACCTATCCGCTTCCGCAAGGCGTCCGCCTGCATAAACTGTTTACTTCTTCGGTATTCCTCGCGTTTCTTGGCCAATTCCCGCACTTCCTTGGGGATTTTCTTGATTTTCGAGGGCACTAATTTCATTGACTTGTCTAGATCTAAACCCAATACACGGTCAAATTTCTTAATAAGAGTCAGTTTCTCCGGTATTGATATCCCGTTCACACCCAGAAGAGTTTGCATGATAGACATCGCCATAGGAGTGTTTAAGTCGTTGTTAATGGCTCGATTAAACAAATTTTCGTATGGTTTCGCATTTACTATTCCGCCGAGGTCTATGCCGCGGAGTTCTTTCAAGTCCCAAGAAAGTTGATGAATTTTATTGTAAAGATTTTGGAGTCCATTTTGAGCTGCCTCCAAACTTTCCCACGTGAAGTTCAACCGCGAGCGGTAGTGCGCGCCGAGCGCAAGGTAGCGGAAAGCGAGCGGGGGAATGCCGCGCGCTTTGATATCGGCAAGCGTGTAGAAATTGCCGGCGGACTTCGCCATTTTTCCGCGCTCCACCAGAAGAAATTCTCCGTGCATCCAATAGCGCGCAAGCGGAACGCCGTATGCGGCTTGGGATTGCGCGATTTCGTTCGTATGGTGCGTGCCGATGTGGTCTACGCCTCCGGTGTGTATATCAAACGGCTGTCCTAAGAAATGTTTCCCGATTGCCGAGCATTCCACGTGCCATCCCGGGAAACCCTCGCCCCACGGCGACGGCCAGTGGAGCATATGATTCGCGAATTTTCCTACGCGCTTGAACCACAGCGCAAAATCGGCGGGGTTGCGCTTCGCGGGGTCGGTAACGACTTCTTTGCGCGCCGCCGTCATCTTGTCCTTGAGCGATTGGCCTGCAAGCTTGCCGTATGCCTTGAATTTCGTGACGTCAAAATACACCGCCGTTGAAGTTTCGTACGCAACTCCTTTTTTCATAAGTTGTTCCACGAGCGCGACTTGGTCGGGAATGAATTGCGTCGCGGGAGCGAGAATTTTCGGCACCGCGATATTCAATGCGCGGATGTCGGACAAAAATGCCTCCGTATAAAATTTCGCAATTTCAAGCACGGACTTGTTTTCCCGCTTCGCGCCCTTCTCCAGCTTGTCTTCCCCTTCGTCGGCATCGCTTGTGAGGTGGCCGACGTCCGTGATATTCATCACGCGCTTCACGCGATAGCCGTCCGCCTTAAGCACGCGCTCAAGGATGTCTTCAAACACGTATGTGCGCAGATTCCCGATGTGCGCATAGTTGTAGACCGTCGGCCCGCAGGTATAGAGCCCCACCGATGTTTTCTTCAGGGGCTTGAAGATTTCCAGTTTGCGCCCGAGGGTGTTATAGAGGCGGAGCATTGTTCTATTGTACACGGGAAGGGCAGGGAAAGACAAAGCGGGGAGAATGAACCACAAATTAAGTTTTTGTGATGTTATGATGTACTAGTACATCATAACATGGGCGCCTATTGTATAAATTCAGATGCACATAAGATTCTTCGACGTTTCGTACCAAGCTAAAGAACGGCTAAGACCCCGCGAAGCTCCGCCTCGGAGCAAGCTGCACGGGAGCAGTGCGAGGTTTTCTTATACCCCTTATTCGCCCGAATAAGGGGTATAAGGCGGGAAACGGCCAAGACGGTGCGTCGGACGTTTAATTAATTCATGGCCTGTGGATAACCTTGGATCGTGCGGGAGTAGTAACATGATAAAATAAACGAACTATGCACCTCTCGGCGCGCTCCAAGTTTTTCATCGCGTTCCTCGCGATGATAGGCGGAGCGTTCTTTTTGTTTTTCGCGTGGAACCTGTACGATGTTTGGAGCGACTATAGAATGGTGAATAGCATTGGAGGGAAAACACCGCAAGAAACCCTCGTGATGTACATCGCCGCGGTTGAAAAAGGCGACTACGAATTGGCGAGCAAGTATTTTATACAGAGCAACCAAAAATCGGAACTGGCAAAATTTCAAGATCCAGCCCTAACAAAAAAGAGCGTCCCTCCTTATGTTGCTTGGTTAAGAAGAGAAGTATTAAATGAAGGGGGCGATTTCGCGGTGGAGGACAAAAGATTTTTTATTTTTTCTAATGCACAGACAAAGATGGTGTTATCTCCGGAAAATGTCTGGAAAATAATAGAGATATAATCCATAGATAAACCTCAACGATGTCCTCTGTGCAAGAATCTCCGCAAAGCTCCGCCGCGGGGCAAGCAGCGTGTGAGGCGTTTAGGATTTTTGAACGGCCGAGGGCGGGCGCATATACACGAGGGGCCTCAAGAGCAATCTTTTTGTCTTGTTATGATGTACTAGTACATCATAACAAGGGTTCTCTTGCGATGGGCGGTTTTGCGCGTTTCACCATGACAATTGGCACAACAGCAGGGGACGTTTTCTGTTTGTTGGGTACGTTATTGTGGCTTGCAAAGTAAAGAGGAATTGGGGACGAATATACATATTGACAAGGTTGTACGATTTGCTAAACTTAAGGCAACCTCGGGGTTGTCCGAGCGCATACTTTGTAAGAAGACAAAGGCGGACACATGTCCGCCTTTGTCTGTTGAATATCTATGCTTAATAAAAAAATTTGTATATTTGTTGACGGAGAAAACTTACGTCATACAATAGGAGATTTATTCCCTAACTTCGCGAGAACAGATTATCTGCCTCGAGCAGATTGGGGGAAGTTTTTTGATTGGATTGCGAAAGAGATAGCAGGGCAAGACGCAGATCGCGTTCGCACATATTGGTATGTTGTGCAAAACATTGATTACTCTCCTTTTGAGCTCAACTCAGCACGTAAAGACAAAGTTCTCCTCAAAAGGTTGCTTTTAAGAGATAATCGTATGGCGGCGGCTATAACGAAAGCCACTCCAGAGAAACTGAATGGCCTTATGGAAGAAATGGCAAATGTCCTTCAGGAAAATCAAGACGCGATGGAAAAACGTTTTACTGGATGGACTAATCTTCAGGACACTATAGCCCGCAAATATATGGCCATAGAGTTCAGAAGAGCGGGCTACATTAGGTATGATCTTTTCGAAAAATCGCTTGGCAACGAAAAGGCGGTTGATGTAAAATTAGCTACGGATTTAATTAAGTTGAAAGACATATACGATATCGCAGTGATAGTGTCGGGCGATCAAGATTATGTTCCTGCGGTAGAAACAATTAAAGATTTTGGGAAGCGCACTGTAAATATCGCTTTTCAAACAGAAAATGGTCATCTTTTGCCTGGAGGCGCAAAAAGATTGAATGAGATTACTGACTGGAGTGTACAGATAAAATACTCCGACCTAAAATTGTATCTCGGCCTCTAAAATGCCAGTTTCCGTTTTGTTGTTCCACCAAGGGTAGCTATTAGGCGATAGGGGGTGAGCATGGAGTTATCCACAGGATGGAGCTAGCGAATGTAGGGTATACTTTTTGATATACAGTTACATGAAAAAGCCCTACTATTACGAGAAACCGAAGTTTACACTGTATCAAGCAAATTGCTTGAACATCCTTGCAGAATTGCCAGAGAATTCAATTGATATGGTTTTCGCCGATCCTCCTTATAATCTTTCGAACGGGGGGATTACCGTCCATGCCGGTCGTATGGTGAGCGTTAATAAAGGAGATTGGGACAGGAGTAAGGGTTTTAAAGATGATTATGACTTTCATTATAGATGGATCGAAGCGTGCCGGAGGGTTTTGAAACCCCACGGTACCCTTTGGGTTAGCGGCACTTATCATTCGATTTATCAATGCGGCCATGCCCTGCAGTCGCTTGGATACCATATTCTCAACGATGTCGCCTGGTTCAAGCCGAATGCATCGCCGAATTTAAGTTGCCGTTATTTTACCGCAAGCCACGAAACTTTGATTTGGGCGCGTAAGGATAAAACAGCAAAACACACCTTTAATTATGATTTAATGAAAAACGGTAACTGGCCAGAAGATCAATTAAAAAAACCCGGTCTGCAAATGCGTTCGGTTTGGGCAATGGGAACGCCAAAAACTGTAGAAAAAAAATTTGGCAAGCACCCGACGCAAAAGCCAGAGGATTTATTAAAAAGAATTGTACTTGCCTCAACTAACAAAGGCGATTTAATTCTTGACCCGTTTACCGGAAGCTCTACAACCGGTATTGCCGCCTATCTTTTGGGAAGGCGCTTTATAGGCATTGATACCGAATCGAAATACTTAGACGTATCAATAAAGCGCTTTGAAGAGCTGGATCGCAATATGACCAGTAAGTTGAAATTCAGCGTATCAATTCCCGCATATGTTGCTAGTTGGACAGACAAGTATTTTCACCAGTCGGCATTTGATGTACCAGCAGATCCGCCCAATCAGAAAATCGTTAATTTTCTTTCAAACTTCAGAAAGGACGAACCAGTTGAGTTATACAGAGGAGTGAACCAGTACAATCTTGATAACGATCTCGTAACGAGTTGGACATACGATAGAAATATAGCCACCCGCTACATCGAAAACGATGAAGGGCAAATTATGCGCAAGATTTTTGAACCCAAGTCCATTTTGCTCGACACGACAGTTCTCTCTAACGAGGAAAAAAGGCAACTGGGGTATGATTACGAAATTGACGACAGGGAAGTTCTAATTTTCGAACAATAAACACATGGCAAACAGTAAATCTTGGAAGAAAATTTTTGATGATTACAAAATCCACGAACACAATTTCGATGAATCACCATTTCCTTTGTCTGCTACGCAAATAAAACGTGCTTGTCAAAAATTTAAAGAAACAGGTGAAAAAGAAGTACGTGTACTATGCAAACAAGACAGCCGAAGAAACCGACCTGATATATTTATAAAACACAACCTTTTTCTACTACCAGTTAAAAATGGTTATTTTAATATAATAAAAGGCGAGGGGTACATCGATATACCAGAAATTAAAAAAGAAATTGTTGTTTATTCCGCAAAACTAGATTTTCCACTCGATACATCCAAGATTGGTGATTCAGAGATGCAGCACCTTGATTATGCCTATGCTGCAAGCCTCATCAGAACATTCATGGACGATGCCTCTCTCGTTCTTACAATTCGAGGCAGAAAATATACTCCCGCTTTTGAATTTTACGTGGGAAAGCAATTGATTAAGGTTGTCAGCGTACAAACCGAGGTAGATGCTGGTTATGAGGGAAGGAATCAAATCGTGTTGATTGAGGCGAAAAATTTTGGCGCAACCAATGTCATTATTCGCCAACTTTACTATCCATTTAGACAGTGGCAAGAGAACACAAAGAAAAAAGTTGTGACTCTTTTCTTCGACAAGGCTCATAGCGAAGATGTTTATTCGATTTGGCAGTTTGAATTTGGAGATCCCAAAAATTATAACAGTATACGATTGGTAAAATCAGGTAAGTTTAGGATTGTTGGAAGGTAGTATGGCAAGGTTTCTTTCCGAAAAATTTGTCTAAAGACGCAATCATTGAATACCTTGTTCCTGTGCATAACTTTGGATTACGCGGGGGCAGCAGCGTGATAAAATAAAAAATATGCAAAAGTCATCACGGGCGAGGTTCTTCATCGCGTTTCTCGCGATGATCGGAACCGCGTTTTTTTTATTTTTCGCGTGGAAGATTTATTTGTGGAAAAGCGGGAAAGAGCCCGATTTGATCGCCGAGGCCGTGAGACAGGCGGAGCAGAAGGATTACGCAATCGCGATGGCGGACACTTACGGCGGGAAGACCCCGCAGGAGACCTTGCAGATGTACATTTCCGCGGTTGAAAAAGGCGACTACGAATTGGCGAGCAAGTATTTTATCGGCGCGAATCAGGAGAAGGAGTTGAAATCCTTGCAGAGTAGCAAGAGAGAGAATATAGAAAATATAATTCGCCTCTTGAAACAAACATTACAATCAGAAGGGAGCTATTCTGAAGACAAGAAGGGATACGGAATCATAGAGCCGCTTTATGTCAGGTTTAAGATTTACCCCAACGGCATTTGGAAAATCATTGAAATATAGAAAACTACAGTGTCTTTTACCGCGCGTGCGACAATCTGCGTTGTAGCACTCATCAGTATTTTATCAATACCGCGCGTACTGGCATACGACGATCATACAGCGCATCCGGCGCTTACGCAGGAAATCGTCAAGTTTTACAATCTTTCCTATCCCAATAATCCGGTTACCTCCGAGGAGGCGGAGTGGATTATCCAAGGAAGTATCAACGAGGACCAATGGCCGCGTTGGATTAACCACTTTTACGATCCCATAAACCGAGTCGGCTGGACGGGGGATAAAGCGGGGACGGTTTCCGCAGAAGTGGTGCGGGCGGTTTCCGGCATGGGGCTTTCCATTGAAAGCCCCGCGTCTTCCATTGAATGGACCAATGGCTATTTGCTTCAAGCGACCTACAGTCGCTATGGCGACAACCGCACGTGGAAGCGCGGGCTTGAATACTACGCGGACGGCAACAAGGAGGAGGGGTATCGCACGCTCGGGCACGCGCTTCATCTTCTTGAAGACATGAGCGTTCCCGATCATACGCGGGACGACACTCACGCCAACCTTGAGGATGTTACCGGCGATACCGGCTCGCCTTATGAGCAATATACGACGAAATGGACGCGCTCCACCATCACTACGCTTGATATTCCCAATCAACTGAAGAGCGAAGGCAAAGTACCGATTGGCGCGTTCTCAATCACCGATCATCTCATTAACTTGGCTCAATATTCCAACAAGTACTTTTTCTCAAAAGACACCATCAATGATCCGAAATATGCTCTGCCAAAGATTACACGAGAGGACGGAGGCTTTGGGTATGGGGTTGATGAATACGGTAAAGAGTTTCTCATAGCCGGAATTATAAAAGGTAGGAATTCTGAGAACGAAGAAACTAAAAAATATGTGCTTGAAGAATTAGATCGTTATCACCCAATCCTCGACGCATACTTTTCCCACCTCTCGCAACAGGCAGTACTGCACGGCGCGGACGTAATCAAGCTTTTCAAAAAACAAGCGGAGGATGAAGTAGTGAACAAAGAAATTCCCCAGCATATCGTCCAGGTTGATGCGGACGTGGTCGGGAGAATATTTCCGAATATCTCGCTTGCGGCGGAGCTTAAAGGCATTTCCGGGCGCGTGAGCGGGTGGGTCGGCAGTATTACGAGCGGAATTACAGAGGTCGGTTCCGCTATTACGAATTCCGTGGGCGGGGCGTTTTCCAGTTTTACCAATTTATTCAAAACAAATTCTGGCGCGGATGTTGTCGGCGCTCTTACTTCACCAAGTCCGTCTGGTCTGGATTCCCGCCTGCCCTTCGCTCCGGCTCAGGACCTTCGGCGCGGGAATGACACCAACGGGGGCAATGG
>MHLB01000043.1:0-875 GCA_001818895.1 Candidatus Liptonbacteria bacterium RIFCSPLOWO2_01_FULL_53_13 | reverse complement strand
TAATGGGAGCGAAGGGGATGAAGGGGCGAAAGGGGCAGGCGAACCCTCAATCGCAGGGGACGCATCGCAAAACTCCGATGCGGCGCAATCATACGATTTCGGAACACTCCAGAAACAACTCAACGATGCGGCGAAAGCGTGGGAAACGGTCCAGCGCACGGCGCAGGAACGACTCAATAATAGAGCAAACACCGCAAGCGCACCGCAATCGCCGGAGCCAATTTTCGTGGCGGCTCCACTTGTGCAGATTGCGCAAACATTTTTGGGAGGCGGGAATTTCGCCAACTCCGGATATTCGGGAGGAGGAGTAAGCGCCGGCGGTGTGAGTGCGGCTCCCGCTATGGCGACCAATGTAGACGATACGACCAATAGGTCTGATAGGACCAATGGGACAGATACGACAAATACGACGGATACGTCCAATACGACAAATACATCCGATACGGCGGATACGACTACCGCATCGTCCACCGCCGACACCGCGTCATCCACTCCATCTACGCCATCGCCGCCCGTGGTGAGCTTACCGAATCCACTCGCGACGCATATTGTAATAAGCGAGTTGCAAGTAGCGGGACTAACTGACGCAGGCGATGAATTTATAGAGCTTTATAATCCAACCGAACAGGCAGTAGATCTTTCCGAGTGGTCAATCCAATACGTGAGCGGCCGCGCGACCTCCACGCAGTCGGTCGCACGAAAGAACTTTAATGCTACGAGCACCATTCCCGCCAAAGGGTATTTCCTCATCGCGCGAGGGAAAAACGGCTCAAACGCGGACGGATATTTCGGGAGCAAGACCGCCGATCTTTCGCATCGCACATTCTCGCTTTCGGGACTGGAAAGCGGCGGTGCGGTATTTCTGGTAAACGCGC
>MHLB01000042.1 GCA_001818895.1 Candidatus Liptonbacteria bacterium RIFCSPLOWO2_01_FULL_53_13 | reverse complement strand
CTTTCTCCGACCTCGTAGGTCCCGGCCTCCCGCTCTGGACGCCGAAAGGAACCGTGCTAAGGAACCTGCTGGGCGAGTTTGTCTGGGAACTCCGCAAAAAACGGGGTTATCTGCGCGTTGAGATTCCCCACATCACCAAAAAGGACTTGTACGAACGAAGTGGTCATTGGGATAAATTCAAAGACGAGTTATTCCGCATCACGACGCGCGAGGGACACGAGTTCGCGATGAAGCCGATGAATTGCCCGCATCATACCCAGCTCTATGCGCGGCGCATTTGGAGTTATCGCGACCTGCCACAACGGTATGAGAATACCACGATGTGTTACCGCGATGAGCAAACGGGTGAATTATCGGGGCTTTCGCGCCTCCGGAGTTTCACGCAGGACGATGCGCATGTCTTCTGCCGTATGTCGCAGGTACGGGAAGAGGCGTTAAAAGTCTGGGACATCATCAATGAATTTTATGGCGCGTTCGGATTCAAAATGCGCATACGCCTTTCATTGCATGACCCGAAACATCCGGAAAAGTATTTGGGCGACAAAAAGAAATGGAAAGTGGCGGAACAGATGCTCCATGAGATCGCAAAAGAGAAAAAAGCCGATGCGTTGGAAGCGGTGGGTGAAGCGGCATTCTACGGTCCGAAGATTGACTTTCTCGCGAAGGATTCGCTCGGCCGGGAATGGCAGGGGGCAACTATCCAAATTGACATGAACATGCCCGAGCGATTTGATCTCACCTGTATAAGCGAAAACGGGGAACCTGAACGGATCGTGATGATCCACGCGGCGATTATGGGCGCGATTGAACGGTTCCTCTCGATCGCAATAGAGCACTTCGCCGGCGCGTTCCCGCTCTGGCTCGCGCCGGTGCAGGTAGTGGTGCTCCCTGTCGGAGAAAAATTTGAAGCGTATGCGAAAAAAGTGCAGACGGCGCTTGAAGCGCAGGACCTCCGCGTAGAAATGAACTTGGCGAGCGAAACCTTGGGCAAGCGCATCCGCGAATCTGAAATACAAAAAATCCCCTACGTGGCGGTAGTAGGAGAAAAAGAAATGCAGGCGGGAACGGTGAGCGTCCGTGCGCGCGGCGCGGAAGGGAGAAAAGACGAAGTGATGGATTTGGAAAAGTTTACGGAACGGCTTTTGAAAGAGGTGGAGAATAAGAACTGAGGACCCGGCGCACGCGCGCACGGGCCCTCTCTGTGAGTCGTCACCATGGTGTCTCACTTCCTGTGCGTCTCGTAGACGATTCTCTGGGCGTTGCGCAGGTCCTCGGAGAACTGCTTCAGGTCCGCCGAGGGTCCCGCGTAGAGAAGCCACGCGAGTACGCTGCCGGCCACGCCGACCCAGGAAAGCGCCACGTACGGCAGGTTCTTCCTGAGCCACTCCTCGCCCTCGAGAACCGTCCATGGCGCGTGCCCCTCCAGGGTCGCGTAGACCACGACGCCGGGGAACACGAGCAACACGATGACCGCCAGAGCCAGTACGGCTATCTTGCTCCGCGACATTTGCGTTATCCTCCTACAGGGTCCGTGCCCTGTTTCTGTTCGTACAGACTCACCGCGAGTCTGTTTCTGCCCCTATCCTTTCACTATGAAAACAAAAAGTCAATATCCCGGAATTCTCATAAAATGAATTGAGGGTCTCGGTTCCCTGCGCGGCGTACCCGCGCGAGATGCCGAGACCCTCCGTAGCTAGCCGCTTCCACCGACGCCCTTCATGAACTGGGCGTCGTCCATCTCGTCCGCTTCGATGATCGGACAGGAGTCGCTCGCATCGCGCTTGCCGTCCGCCACGGCCTGCCCTACGGCGTGCGCCACGTTCTTTGCCGTGCGCGCCGCGCGCAGTATCGGGCGGAGCGAAAACAGCACGAGGAGCAACGCTATCACACAGAGCACGCCCTCGAGAATGCTCATGGTCCCTCGCTTTCTTCCCTGCGCTCCTCGGCAGGGAAATACTTCCGTGATATTATGCCTGATATGAAAGTTCCGCAAGATAGCCGCCCGTCAATCATTGTCGTACTCGGTCCCACCGCGAGCGGGAAGTCCGACTTGGCGGTTAAAATAGCAAAATGGGTAAAGCGAAAAGGAAAAAGCGCGGAAATTATTTCCGCGGATTCTCGGCAGGTCTACCGCGGACTTGATTTGGGCTCCGGAAAAATCGCGCGGGATCGCTCGAATCCGCATCAAATGAGAACGAATGGGAACCGAATATTTGAGAAAAATTCGGGGGGATTAGCGTATTATTCGGGCGGTGTGCGGCACCACATGCTTGATGTCGCGAAACCGAAACGGCAATACAGCGTCGCACAGCACCAGAAATCCGCCCGCACTATTCTCTATTCCCTATTCACTAATCACTCTCTTCCCATTCTCTGCGGCGGCACGGGGCAATATATTGACGCGCTCCTCTACGATTACCCGATTCCCGAGGTAAAGCCGAACCGCGCGCTTCGCGCGCGGCTTGAAAAAAAATCCACGGAGGCGCTTTTCGCGGAGCTCGCGCGGCTTGACAGTGCCCGGGCGAAAACAATTGACCCGCATAACCCCCGCCGCCTCATCCGCACGCTTGAAATTATTTACTCCACGAACGCCCCGGTTCCAAAAATGCCATTCAGGCATCTCCATACCTATAGACCGATTCGCGCGAATCGGTCTATAGACACGATGACACCTAAGGTTATAAAAATCGGTATTCGTCCGCCGGATGATGCGCTTAAAACGCGCATTGCAAAGCGCCTGCGTGCGCGCATGAAACAAGGCATGGTGAAAGAAGTGGTGCGCCTTCATAAAAACGGCCTGCCTGCAGGCCGTAGCCTTGGCGGAGGCCTGTCATGGAAGCGTCTTGACGGCTTCGGGCTTGAATATCGCTTTATCTCGCACTATCTGCGCGGCATGCTCACGAAACCGCAGATGATGGAAGCGATCGAAAAAGAAAGTTGGCGCTACGCGAAGCGCCAGATGACCTGGTGGAAACGCGATAAAGATATCCGCTGGGTGAAAAACGAGCGTGAGGCGCTCGCAGTCGTGAAAAAGTTCCTCTCGCGGAATGCTACGAAAGCTCTTTCTCAAAAAGTTGTTTGAGCACTCCCGGGTTCCCCTTTCCTTTCAGCTTGCTCATCCCCTTGCCGATTAAAAATTGCAGGCTCGCCGCTTTGCCTTTCTTGTAATCCGCGACCGCCGCGGGATTTTCCGCGATCACTTCCCGGACCGTTCCCTCAAGCTCGCCTTCGTCGGAGACCGTGTGCAATCCTTCCGCTTCCAAAATTGTCTCGGGGTCCTCGCCCGTTTCAAACATTTTGCGCAAAATATCCTTCGCCTGCCGGCTCATAATTTTGCCGTCGGCGATAAGGTCAACGAGATGCGCAAGCTCTTCGGGGTTTATTTTTATTTCCCCGAACGGGACGCCTGTTTCGTTCATAAGCCCCGCCAAGTCGCTCGTAAGATAATTATAGAGAAGCTCCTGCGGGCGTTTTTCTATCTTTGACGTGCTAAGTTCGTCGCGCGTGGCAAGCTCGCTTACCGCCGACTCAAAAAAGTCGGCGAGTGATTTGTCTGCGACAAGCGAGTCCGCCTGTGCGGAGGAAAGCCCGAATTCGCGCGCGAATCGTCTGCGTTTCGCTTCCGGAAGTTCCGGCATCTCCGCTCTTAACCGCTCAATATCAAATTCTTTCGTTTCAAACGACGGCAGATCCGGCTCCGGGAAATAGCGGTAATCATGCGCTTCTTCTTTGCTCCGCTGGGATTTCGTGGCGAGCTTCACCGGGTCCCATCCGCGCGTTTCCTGATGCACTTCTTTGCCTGAATCCAAAACTTCCGCCTGCCGTTTTATCTCATAATTGACCGCGGCTTCAAGCGCCGCGAATGAATTGAGGTTTTTTATCTCGCTCCTTGTGCCCAGTTTGTCGGTTGCGCTCAAAGATACGTTCGCGTCAAACCTCATCTGCCCGCGCTCAAGGTCGGCATCCGAAACCCCGATATAGCGGAGTAGGAGCTGGTATTCTTTTGCGAACGCCACCGCCTGCGCCGCGCTTTTGATGACCGGCTCGGTCACGAGCTCCATAAGCGGCACACCGGTACGGTTGTAGTCTACGAGACTATACGATGACGATTGACCATGACGATAACTTGATTCGTCATTGTTATGGTTATTGTCATTGTGCGGCAAATTACTGCCATGCAGTAATTTGCCAGCGTCTTCTTCAAGATGAATGCGGGTAATTTCTACACCCGCGAGCTCTCCGCCCAGCACGAGCGGCTGGTCGTACTGCGAGATTTGATAGCCCTTCGGCAGGTCGGGGTAGAAATAATTTTTGCGGTCGAACTTGGTTACGGGATTTATTTTCGCCCCGATCGCGAGCCCCGCGCGGATGACAAGCTTGACCGCTTCTTTATTGATGGTCGGAAGCGTTCCCGGGTGGCCAAGGCACACGGGGCAGACATTCAAGTTCGGGTGTTGTTCGCTTGGATCATTCTTGCATCCGCAGAACATCTTGGTCTGCGTTTTTAACTCAGCGTGCACCTCAAGTCCGATGGTAGGAGTATAGTTGTTCATTTCCATAGTTTTTTCTTTACCACGCGCCACACATCTTCGCGGATCTCGGAAACACTGCGCAATCTCCCCTGTTTCACGCATTCAACCAACACGAACTCTTTCGGAAACATCTTCACCATATCAAGATAGGTCTGCTCCGCGCGCTTTAAATGCGCCAGGTCCGCTTCGTGGATGTCTCTTTTTATCCCCCCAATATACTCTCGCGCCCCTTTTTTATCAACCAATTTCTGGGCGGTCGCGGCGGGCACGTGGAGAACGATGGTGAGGTCGGGGCGCGGAATCCCGAGCGTTTTATATTCAAGACGGTACAGCCATTTAAAATACGCTCTCCGTTCGGAAGGTGTTTTGAATTTCGCACCCTGATGCCCCATATTGGAAGAAACGTAACGGTTCGCAAGCACTATTTTCCCCTCGGCAACCCACGCTCGTATGTTCTCTCCGACATCAAACCGGTCAAGCGCGTAGAAAAGCGATGCGCGGTACGGGCCGACTTCCTTTAAGCCGCCGTACTTCCCGTTCAGGTATTGCCGTACGAAATATGAGGATTCTTTGCCGTATTGCGGGAAATCAACCGTCTTTACCGCAATACCCTCTTTTTTGAGGCGCGCGACAAGCGCTTTGAATTGCGTGGTTTTCCCCGACCCGTCGGTGCCCTCAAGAACGATGAATCTGCCTTGTTCTTTCTTCATGCAGAAATGATTTTACCATAAGAACGAAAAACCCGCGCCTCCCGCCGCGGGTCCCCCGTTTACTATTCACTATTTACTAATTACTATTTTCTACCCATTACCCCTCCACCTCAATCCCCATGCTTCTTGCCGTGCCTTCCACGATTCTCTCCGCCGCGGAGAGGTCTTCCGTATTCAAATCAACCATCTTGCGCTCGGCGATCGCGCGCACGTCAGCCCGGCTGACTTTGCCTACTTTCGTCTTCAGGGGGTTCGCCGCGCCCTTCTCGATCTTCGCCGCCTTCTTCAGGAGCGATGCGACGGGAGGGGTTTTCAACCGGAACGTAAAACTGCGGTCGGTAAATACCGTGATTTCCGCGGGAATCACGTCGCCCATCATGTCCTTGGTCGCCTCGTTGAACTGCCTGCAGAATTCGGCGATATTCACGCCGTGAGGGCCGAGTGCGGTTCCTACCGGAGGCGCAGGGTTCGCCTTGCCGGCTTCTAACTGTAACTTGAGTGTGGTCTTTATGTCCTTGGCCATATATATGTATTAAGGTTGTTCTATGGTAGCGGGAGAAGTGTAAAGATTAAAAATCAAAATGTAAAGTGACAATGTTCCGCCTGAGGCGGATCCGCCTTCGGCGGAAAAGTAACATTAAAACATTTTGACATTTTTATCTGTCATTTTCATCTTTGATATTTGCATTTTACACTTTTTTGACCTGCAGCGAGTCAAGGTCAACCGCCGTATCGCGCCCGAAGATGGGCACGAGCACTTTTACCCTGCCGCGCTCTTCGTCAATCTCCGACACTTTGCCGTCATAGTCCTTAAACGGCCCGTCGGTCACCTTGACGAGATCCCCCACGCGCAAGTCCACATTGAACCGGCTTTCTTCTTTGCCCATGCGCGCGAGAAGCGAATCCACTTCTTCTTTTGAGAGCGGGGTCGGCGTCGTATTGTCGGTGCCGACGAATCCCGTCACGCGCGGCGTGTTCCGCACCATATACCACGAGTCCTCCGCAAGAATCATGTCTACGAGCACATACCCGGGATAGATTTTTTCTTCAATGGATTGCCTGCGCCCGCTTTTCACTTTTATTTTTTTCTCCTTGGGCACAATGACATTGAAGATCTTGTCCTCCATGGAAAGCGACTCCACGCGCTGTTTCAGATAGCGCGCAACCGCTTCTTCGTAGCCCGAATAGGTATGCACCGCATACCACTGCCGCTCCCCTTGCTTGATTGCTTTTGCTTCGCTCATGTTGCCGTTTACTGATTACTAATCACTATTCACTAATCACTATCTATATCTATTATCCCCCCGTCACGAATCTTTGCGCCAAATAGCCGATTCCCGAAGTGAACAGATAGTCAAATACTCCCAAGAATATCGCAAGTGCGATGGAAAGCCCGACGACGACGCCCGTAAGCCGCATCGCTTCGGCTCTTGTCGGCCAGTTCACATGCCGGAACTCAATGCGTGCTTCTTCAAAAAATTTCTTTGTGCGTTCCCACATTAGGGTGGAATTGTACCAACACTACAAATAAAAATCAAGTTTAGATCATCGCCATAGAAAAAGCGAGTTGTGCGCAATTCGGGGGCTCGCGGACCGCGACGGCGGGAGCGTGAGGAATTTTTCAGCCGGAAAAATATCCGTACCCCGAATTGCGCACAGCGAGATTTATCTAAACATCTAGATTCTGCACCGTCGCCGCGTGCGCCTGAATGAATTGCTTGCGCGGCTCCACGCTGTCGCCCATGAGGATATTGAACAAGCGGTTCGCTTCGTCCGCATCGTCAACCGTCACCTGTTTCAGAATCCTCGTTTCCGGATTCATCGTGGTGTCCCACAGCTGTTCCGCGCTCATTTCGCCCAACCCTTTGTAGCGCTGGATGGTCACTCCCGCGATTTTGCCTTCGCCTTCTCCTGTCTCCTGCACCGAACCGACCTCCGCATCATCTTCCTTCTCCCCTTTCCCGCGTTTCTTTTCGCTTGCTTGCCCTCCGGAGCCTTGGCGAAGGAGGGTCGCTTTCCGCATCTCCGCGATCGCAACATCTTTCGCCGCATCGTCATACACGTACCGGATCTGCTTTCCTATTTGCACGCGGTATAGGGGCGGCTGGGCAATGTAGAGATACCCCGCGTCAATGATCTGCGGGAAGTAGCGGTAAAAAAGCGTGAGGAAAAGCGTCCTGATGTGCGCGCCGTCCACGTCCGCATCGCTCATGAGCACGATCTTGTGGTAGCGGATCTTTGAGAGGTCGAAATTCTCCGAGATCGCGGTGCCCATGGCAATCACGAGCGAGCGGATTTCCTGATTCGCAAGCATCTTATCAAGCCGGGCTTTTTCCACGTTCAAAATTTTCCCCTTCACCGGCAGGATTGCCTGCGTGCGCCGGTCGCGCCCCGCTTTGGCACTACCGCCCGCGGAATCTCCCTCCACGAGGAAAAGCTCCGATTCCTCGGCTTTTTTGGAACTGCAATCCGAAAGCTTGCCGGGAAGCGTAAGCCCTTCTAATGCACCCTTGCGAAGCACGGTATCTTTCGCCGCTTTCGCCGCCATGCGCGCCTTCGCCGCGAGCAGAACTTTCTCCACGATGCGGCGCGCCTCTTGCGGATGCTTTTCCAGAAATTCTTTGAGTGCATCGTTCACCACGCTCTCGGTCGCGGTGCGCGCTTCGGGATTCCCCAGCCTCGCTTTGGTTTGCCCCTCGAATTGCGGCTCGTGCAAGCGCACCGACACCACCGCCACAAGCCCCTCGCGCATGTCGTCGCTCGTAAGGTTCTCGTCTTTTTCCTTGAGATATCCCTCCGCGCGCGCATACGCATTCACGGAGCGCGTAAGCGCCGAGCGGAATCCCGTAAGATGCATCCCGCCATCGGGCGTGTAAATGTTGTTTGCGAAGCTCAATTCTTTTGTTTCAATGTCTTCCGTGTATAAAAATGCGGTCTCCACTTCCATGTGCTGGTGTTCCTTATGCGCATGGAAAATTTCTTCCTGAAGCGGTTTCTCGTCGTGCGCGAGAAATTTGACGAAAGAGCTCAGTCCTCCTTCAAAATAAAAACCGTGGAACTTTGGAGGGGACGAACGCCGGTCAAGTATGTTCATGCGTACGCCTTTCGTAAGATACGCTTGCTGGCGCAGGTGGTCTAGGATGCGTTTTTCGTTGAACTCAAGCGTAGTGGTGAATACGGTGGGGTCGGGAGAAAATACCACTCTTGTCCCGTGGGCGGATGAGGTCCCGATTTTTTTCACCTTTGCCTTCGGCTTCCCGCGCTCATATTCCTGCATATAGGCACCCCCGTCGCGCCATACTTCCACGCGCAGATATTTTGAAAGCGCGTTCACGACGGAGACGCCCACGCCGTGCAGTCCTCCCGATACTTTGTACGACTCGCCGCCGAATTTGCCTCCCGCATGAAGCGTGGTCATCACGGTTTCAAGCGCGGACTTTTTTGTCTGATGATGCGTCTCAACCGGAATCCCGCGCCCGTCGTCCGTCACCGCGACCTCCCCGCTCGGCAGAAGCTCCACGGTGATGGTTTTCGCATACCCTCCCATCGCCTCGTCAATGGAGTTGTCCACCACTTCCCAAACCAAATGATGCAGGCCGTCGGTGCCCGTGGAACCGATATACATTCCGGGACGTTTGCGCACCGGCTCCAGCCCTTCAAGAACATAAATATCCTTCGCGCTGTACGAAGGTACTCCCTCTTTTTTCGGTTTTTCCTTCTCCTGTTCCTTGCGTTTCGGCATAAAAAAATGACCTCCTGGTGCCTCTATTGTAGCATGGAAAGGCCGTCGTTTGCAACAAAATTATAGCACAAAATCCGGTTGAAATTCGGGTTAAATTTTTTAGGGCGGGGGTCGGAAAGGCGTTCGTTCGCCTCCCCTTCCCCCGCCCCTTCTCACCTCCTTGTTTGGCTTGCCTACGCGGCGACCACGATCCTCTGGATGGGCCGCGGCGGGCGAGCGCGGATGGGCTGGCGCGCGGACGTCTCGCGCGGGGTCCCCTCGGCCCTCATGCGCCTGATGGCGTCCTTGAGGGCGTCGAGGTCCATCCCGCGAGGCACCTTCGCCTGCCTGTGTCCGTCGGTGACGACGAACTCCTTCCCCCGGACATTGAGAACCTCGATGTCCTCTCCCATCCGGCGGTCGAGCCTCCTCGCCACACGCGCCACCTTGCGCGACACCATCCCACGGAGTTTCATTGGTCTCCTTCCTCGGGCCAAGGAAAGGCCCGAAGTGTCTGGTTGCATATCATACAAAAAAGCATCCCGGTACGCAAACTTTTTCTTCCCTTGCGGTACGCCCCGCAAAGCATATAATTATCGGACTATGTTTACCCCGCACCGTGCAGAAAACCGCACCTCAAAACCATGCTCGCCGGAACATGGCACGGGGCTCGTATTCTTTTTCGCCATTATCTTCGCGCTTATAAGCGCATTTCTCCGCCTCGCTCCGCACGCGCCGAATTTCGCCCCCGTGGGCGCGCTCGCGCTCTGGAGCGGGTTTTACCTGCCGAAGCGCGTGGGTGTTATTTTCCCGCTCGTGGCGATGCTCGCAAGCGATGCCTTTATCGGATTTTATGACGTCCGCATCATGCTCGCGGTCTATGCAAGCTTCGCGCTTATGGCGTTCTTGGGGCGGCTCGCGCGCGAAAAACATGCTTCCGCGCGCTACGCGCCGCTCGTCGCCGTTCTCGGCTCAACGGTTTTTTATCTCGCGACGAACTTCGCCGTATGGGCGAATGCATCGCTCTATCCGCAGACGGCGGAGGGGCTTCTTTTGTGTTATACGCTC
>MHLB01000041.1:9365-16014 GCA_001818895.1 Candidatus Liptonbacteria bacterium RIFCSPLOWO2_01_FULL_53_13 | reverse complement strand
TTTTGGGCATGGATTCTCCCCATTGCGCGATGGTCGTTCAGAACGCCATCAAGAAATTACCGGGCATTAAGAATATAGACGTTGATTTTTCCAATCTTCGGGCAAAAGTGGTTTTTGACCCGTCGCTCTCGAATACCGATGATATTTTCAAGGTTATTGTTGATGCCGGCTACAAGCCGATCAAGGAGGAAGGTGAAGCGGAGGAAGTGTTGGACAAGGAAAAAACCGAGCGGGAAAAACAGATAAAAATCATGAAGCGCAAGCTTATTATCGGCGGCGCGCTTTCCTTTTTTATCTTCTTAGGCAGTTTCCCGGAGTGGTTCTCTTTCGTGCCGCAGATCTTGAACGGCAACTGGGCTCTTCTGGTCCTCACCACTCCGGTGCAATTTTGGATCGGCTCGCAATTTTACAGCGGGCTTAAGCTTCTCTTTAAATACCGCACGGCCGATATGAATACCCTGATCGCCATCGGTACGCTGGCTGCGTATTTTTACAGCATGGCAGTCACGATATTCCCGGCCTTTTTCACAAGAGGGGGGATAATGCCGGCGATTTATTTCGACACCTCGGCGATCATCATCGTCTTGATTCTGCTTGGAAAATATTTTGAGGTCCTGATGAAAGGAAGAGCGTCGGAAGCCATTAAGAAACTCATCGGACTGCAGCCCAAGACCGCAAGGGTTGTAAGGGACCCCGAAGGGAAGCCAGCTTCCTACGGGGCAGGCGGAAAAGAAATTGAGATACCGATTTCCGACGTTATCGTGGGTGAATTGATAGTCGTTCGTCCCGGAGAAAGAATTCCGGTTGACGGGAAAATTGTTGAGGGCGACTCGGAGATTGACGAGTCAATGATTACCGGAGAATCAATGCCGGTTCATAAAAAAGTTGACAGCCCGGTTGTCGGCAGCACCATAAATAAATTCGGGACATTCACTTTCCGCGCGACCAAGATCGGGAAAGACACGGTACTCTCGCAGATCATCAAAATGGTGGAGGAAGCCCAGGGTTCCAAGGCGCCGATCCAGCGGCTGGCGGACCTTGTTTCTTCTTACTTTGTTCCTGCGGTATTTATCATTGCTTTCTCAACTTTTATTCTTTGGTTTTTCTTCGGGCCCGCGCCCGCCTTCACGTTCGCTCTTGTAAATTTCGTGGCGGTCTTGATCATCGCCTGCCCTTGCGCGCTCGGCCTGGCTACTCCGATGGCCATTATGGTTTCTTCGGGCAGTGCGGCAAGCAGGGGGATTCTGATAAAAGATGCCGCTTCGCTTGAAATTGCCAACAAGATAAATACGGTGATTTTGGATAAAACCGGCACCCTCACCCAAGGGAAGCCGCAATTGACCGATATTATTGTGTTTAACGACGGCCACCGGGAAGAAATTCTCAACCTCGCCGCTTCCCTGGAACAGCGGTCGGAGCACCCCCTGGCGCAGGCCATATTGCAGTATGCCGCAAGCATTGACCAAAAATCCTCACATCCGCTTGATAAAGCGATTATAGACGAGGTGGCAAAAGAGAAAATCGAGCTTTATAAATTGGAAGATTTTAAAGCTATTTCCGGAAAGGGCCTGCGGGGATTTTTACAGGTTCAATCTCAAAAGATTGAGGCATATTTGGGGAATCGATCTCTGATGGCCGACATCGGTCTTGACACGTCTCTCCATGAGAACGCTATCGCCAGACTTGAAAGCGAAGGGAAAACAGTCATGATCCTTGCGGTTGATAAGAAAATTAAAGGCGCGCTTGCTGTCGCCGATGTGCTGAAAAAGGAATCAATTGAAGCGGTGCGGGCGTTAAAAAAGAACAATATAGACGTGTGGATGCTGACCGGAGACAATGACCGCACTGCCCGCGCTATCGCGGCCCAGGCGAACATAGATAATGTGATGAGCGAGGTATTGCCCGACAAGAAGTCGGAAAAAGTACGCGAACTTCAGAATCAAGGAAAAATTGTGGCGATGATCGGCGATGGTATCAATGACGCGCCCGCGCTTACCCAAGCCAATATCGGTATCGCCATGGGCGAAGGCACGGATATCGCCATGGAATCAGCCAATATCACGCTCATGCGCGGCGATTTGATGCTTATCCCGGAAGTGATAAATATCTCAAAGCGCACCATGAAGATAATAAAACAGAATCTTTTTTGGGCGTTTTTCTACAACATCGCTTTTATCCCCGTTGCCGCCGGCGTCCTTTATCCGTTCTTTGGAGTCCTGCTTAATCCGATTTTTGCCGCTATAGCGATGGCATTCAGCAGTATCAGCGTTGTGTTGAATTCATTGCGATTAAGAAAAATAAGCGTCTAAAATTCTTAACTATTCAGCCCCGGGCAATCCGTTGAGATTGAGAGGGAAAAAACTATAGCAAATAGAATGTCATTCCCGCGGAGGCGGGAATCCAGGACCTATTTCATATCCTCATATCTGCTTCAATATGTACTAATATCCATGAACCAATACACCTTCCACGTCCACGGGATGCACTGCGCTTCATGCGTGCTTTTGATTGAGGAAAACCTGAAAGATGTCGGCGGAGTGCAGTCAGTACATGCGGATCTTGCAAAGCGCGAGGTGGCAGTCACGGGGGATTTCGGCGGAAAAAACGAAGATGAAATTGCCGCGATGCTCACGGGGTATGTGAAAGACAACGGCTACACGCTCTCCCGGGAACGGCAGGTGCATGACAAAAAACTCGGCGAATTCGCTTATGCGGCGCCGATCGCAATCGCCCTCATCGCGGGATTTGTACTGCTCCAAAAAGCGGGACTCGTGAACCTGATACAGGGCGATAGCGTCGGTCTTGCAACGGCGTTCCTGATAGGGCTCGTGGCGTCGGTTTCCACATGCCTTGCGGTGGTGGGAGGATTGGTGCTTTCTCTTTCGGCTAACTATGTGAAAGAAGGGGACCGGACAAAACCCCAGATATGGTTTCACGCCGGACGGCTCATTGGATTTTTTGCGCTTGGCGGTTTGATTGGCGCGCTCGGGAGCGCATTCCAGCTCGGCGTGAACGGATACTTTACGTTGAACCTTCTGGTCGGCATCGTGATGCTCGTTTTGGGCGTGAACCTGCTGGACGTGTTCCACGGCGCAAAGCGGTTTCAGCTCACGACGCCCAAATTTATTTCGCGCCATGCGCTCACGGCATCGCGCGCGAAACACGTGTTCGCGCCGATCGTCGCCGGCGTGGCAACCTTCTTCCTCCCGTGCGGATTCACGCAGGCGATGCAGGTCTACGCGCTTGGAACGGGAAATTTTCTTTCCGGCGCAATGACGATGCTCGTATTCGCGCTTGGCACGCTTCCGATGCTTGCCATCCTTTCCTTTGGCGGGTCGGGAATCCACGACAAATGGTACGCGGGCGTGTTTTTCAAAACCGCGGGGCTTGTGGTTGTTACGCTCGCGTTGTTTAATGTACTGAACGCGCTCGTGGTAAAAGGAATAATCCCGCCGCTCTTCAGTTTTTGATATTCTCTTGATGTCATTCCCGTCCGCCTAAGGCGGAGGAATCCAGATTCTATCACTATGAAAAACAACAAACTCGCCGTTTCTCTAATCCTCGGGTCACTCATCATTCTTGGTGCGATTCTTTTTTCCGGAAATAAAGCCGCTCCGAGCCCTGTCGGAGAGGGAGGAGGTAGCAATGTGTATATGGAGAACGGCAAACAGGTAATTGAGATCAGCGCAAAAGGCGGATACTCTCCCCGCGCGACGACCGCAAAGGCGGGCATCCCGACGATTATCCGCATGAAGACGCAGGGCACCTTTGATTGTTCCGCCGCGCTCACCGTGCCCAAAGTCGGGTTCCAGAAATTCCTTCCGTCGTCCGGCGCAACGGATATAGCGATTTCCGCCGAGCAGGCGCAAGGCACCGTTCAGGGCATCTGCGGGATGGGAATGTATAATTTCGGCGTCGCGTTTCAGTAATCTAGAACTTGTTCCACAGCGCCTGATTCGTGACCTCGTGGTGGAAAAGCACTTCCGGCGTTTTGACGATGGCGCCGAGTTCTTTCGGGTTCCGGTCTGCGGATGCCTGTTTGTACGAAGCGAATTTCTGTTGGTTGTCTTTGCCGAGGATTTTTGCCATGAAGTCGCTCGCCTTAAAGAGCTTTATCGCATCGTGGATGTTATCGGGGAGGAACCGCACCCGTTCACGCTTGCCTCTCTCGCGCACGAGCTTTTTGCCCTCAAGCCCCGTGCGGAGCATGGTGAACAGGGCGAGATACGGGTTCGTGTCGGGCGCCACGGAGCGGAATTCAATGCGCGCGGTTTTTTCGTTCCCGATGGGAATGCGGACCATCGCCCCGCGGTCAAGCGGCGACACTTTGATCTGGTTCGGCGCTTCAAAGTGCGGGTCAAGCCGGCGGTACGCGTTCACGCTTGAGTTGAATATAAGGCAGATCTCCGGCGCGTGTTGCAGGAGCCGCGAGATGAAGTCCCACGCAAGCGGGGAGAGCCCTTCCTTTCCGCCCTTCTGGTAGAACGCATTTTTCCCGCTTCTTGCGAGAGAGAAATTGAGATGCATCCCGCTTCCGTTCACGCCCGCCACCGGTTTCGGGAGAAAGGTCGCGGTGAACCCCATGTTTTCCGCCACTTGCCGGCAGACGAGCTTATAGAGCTGTATCTGGTCGCACGCGCGGAGCGCCCGCGTATAGGAAAAATTGAGCTCAAACTGCGAAGGCGCGACTTCGGGATGGTCTTTCTCGTTCTGGAATCCCATCGCGCGCTGGGCTTCCGCCGCCGCGTCTATGAACCGGCGCAGGCGGTCCAGAGGGAGCGAGTGGTAATACCCGCCGGTTGAAACAAAGGTGAATCCGCCGTTCTTTTCGTAATTCTGTTCGGCATTCACGCCCTCCATAATGAACCCCTCCGTTTCCGCCGCGGCAAATGCGGTGAGCCCCTGCGTGCGCGCGAGCTTCTCAAGGTAACCCTTCAGCTGTCCGCGGAAATCGGATGCGTAAGGGCTCCGGTCCTTATCAAGCACGCTCGCGAACATCACCACTTTTCCCGCGCCGAAGACGTCCGAGGGAAGCCAGACGATGCTGTCCCAGTCAATATCAAGCCACAGGTCGGATTCCGCCTGCGCGCTGAACCCGCGGATGGAAGACCCGTCAAAGGTGAGATTGTTTGCGGACGAGAGTAAATATTTTTTATCATAATCAAGCATGTGGAACCGCCCCTCAATGTCGGTGAAGCAGAGCGTCACCGCCTTGATGCGTTTCTCTTTAAGAAGATACGCGCGATATTCTTTTTCAAGTGCGCTTGCGCTCGCGGTTGCCTGTTTCGCCTTCGCCGCAAGATTCATCTCTTCAAGCGCGTTGTAGGGGATCTCAAGGAAGTGTCTTAGTTCCGGGTTTGTGTTGGTCATATAGGTGCTTGCCCTCCGTAGCTCGGAGAGCGTCCGGCCTTCGCAGCCGAAACAGCTTCGGCGGAGCAGGCAAGGAGGGTTTTCCTTTATCATACCATATGGCAAAAACGCACAATAGCTAAATTGTGGATAACTTATGCTAATTTATATACAGATTAATATAAAAATGATATAAAAAAGCTATAAATTGACTTTATTATCGTAACCGCCGTGTTTTTGAGGTAGAAAACCGTGTTTGCGAGGAGCGACGGCCGCGCCGCCGCGGGAGGCGGAGAGGCCTTTCCGCTTGCCGTTCCCAAAGCAGGAGCTCCGCCAGGCTCCGACCGGGGCGGGCTTATGCCGCCATTGGACGCCGGCAGGGCGAGCGCGACCGCGGGTTCGCGCAAAGTCGGCGATTCTGCGCTTTTTTCGGGGGAAACGCCCGCGGGCTCTTCGGTTTTGGCAAGCGAGGATGAGGCCGCCGGGAGCGTTGACGTGGCAATGGCAAGCGCGGGGGTTGAGGACGGCGCAGAAAACTCTTTGCCAGTTGAGCTCGCGGCGGCAAGGGATTCTTCGCTTCCTGCGGTTGCCGGCACAGAAAGCGCGGAGGGTTTCGCAAACGGGACAAGGATGTCTCCCCACGGCTTATTGAGCCCCGCGGGAATCGCGTATGCCGTCGCCCAAATTCTCGTATGCTGGTCCGCGGAAAGGTTTTCCATCCCGCCGTCCGCGTTCTGGAGCGTATAAAGATGATCTTGGGGATTGTTGCCGCCGTTCAGCCAGTCCGCGCTTTGCTCGTGAAGAGCGGCGATCGCCTGAAGCGCCCAGCTCGTGGAAAAACTTCCGCCGAATCCGCCGTTCGGCAACTGGCGCGCCGCGAGATAGGCGCGCGCTTTCGCCTGCGCTTCGGAGACGCCGCCCGTTGCGGGGACAAGCGCAAGCGCTTGGATGCCGGCCGCAGTCAGGTCAACGCTTTCTTCCCATGAGCCGTTCTCTTTCTGGCGCGAGAGAATGAACGACACGGATTTCTGGATGACAACATCCTCGGGCGAGTAGCCGGCTCTGATAAGCGGGAAAAGCGCGAAGATATCGTCGTTCACAAGCCCGGCATCGCCGATCTGTGCGCCGTCAAAATAGCCGGCGATCTTTTCAATATAATTCGTCTGCGTTCCGGCGTAAGGGTCTATGCCGAGCGCCATAAGCGCCATCGCGCGCCGCTCGTAATCGGTCGCGCTTGCGAGCGCGTCATGCGCCGACCTCAAGTATTCGGCGGTTCTCCCGGCAGACAGGCCGTGCGCCG
>MHLB01000041.1:8449-9350 GCA_001818895.1 Candidatus Liptonbacteria bacterium RIFCSPLOWO2_01_FULL_53_13 | reverse complement strand
GGAACTGCACCGCCTTTTCCGTGTCAATCGCGCGATGAACTACCGCAATGTTTCCGCCTCCGCCCCCGCCTCCTCCGACCGAAACGGCGGGCGCGGAAGCTTGAACCTGTTCCGTGGACGATGCGGCGGTGTCGGTCGCGGCGGGCAGGGGAGCAATGGTTATCTCCGGCGCGTCCAAAAATCCGGTTTTTACGGCAGAGAGCGTGAATGGCGTGGTTGTCGCAATCGCGAAGTCATACGTTCCGCTCGCGTTCGTCTCAAAGAGCGCGCCGTCCATGCGCACGCTGTTTGACGCGGCAGGGGTCCACGCGCTCTGAAACGATGTGTCAAATCCGAACGCAAGCACCGACACGGCGAGCGTGCTACCGACCTCGGGCGTGGCCGTCGCGGCGGAAATTTTGAGCGGCATCCTGCCGAGCGTGACGAGCAGATATTCGCCGGGCGAGAGCGCATGCGCGTTCAGGGACGTCTGCCCGTCCGCGAGGTCGGCGAACCATGTCCAGTAGACGCCGTTCGTAAAATCATTCGCGGACCCGCCGACGCTGTCCAGAAACCTGTCGCTTCCGAACGAAGACCATGCGCTCGGGAGCCCCGTTTGCAGTATCGCGCAGTACCCGCTTATCTCCGGAAGGGTTGAGGACGAGGTCGCGCAGGCGGACACGGCGATCGGGCCGCGATAGAGCGTTGAGGTCGCGCCCTCTATTGCAAGAAGAATGGAGATTGTCGGCGCGGGGTCGGTGGAAGTGGCATTATCCGCAGGGTCCGCCGCGGTGCTTGAAGCGGTGGTCGTGGCGGCGCCGGTTCCGAGCTCAAGCGTTGAGGTCGTATTTGTATCGGAGAGAGAGATAGTTGAAGATGCCGCTCCGTCGTCCGTCGTAGTCGCTTCTTCCGCGCGCGCGGA
>MHLB01000041.1:8337-8411 GCA_001818895.1 Candidatus Liptonbacteria bacterium RIFCSPLOWO2_01_FULL_53_13 | reverse complement strand
CGGAAAAGAAAACTCCCCAAAGTGATTTTTTCGTTGCGTTCATAATTTTTCGTATCTCCATTCAACACTATCGC
>MHLB01000041.1:2345-8305 GCA_001818895.1 Candidatus Liptonbacteria bacterium RIFCSPLOWO2_01_FULL_53_13 | reverse complement strand
TGGGAAAGTGTCCCGTTCACATAGAGCGTCCAGTATGCGCCGTCCGCGTTCGTCGTGCCGTTTATCATTTCCACCAGGTAGCCCAGGCCGGAATAATATTTGCTTTTGAAAGCGAGCGAAGTTGAAGACGAGATGGCGTTCATCGCGTCATAGAGCGTGGCGCCGGCGGATACGCCTGTTTGGTAAGTGGACGCGCCGACAACAAGTGTGATGTTAATGCGCGTGGAAGGCGCGGGATTCTCCGGCGTACGGTCTGCGCGCGGCGCGGATAGATTTTTTTCCGTATTCCCGCCCGCAATGCTTTGCGGCGCCGGTTGGCTCACAGGGGAAATGGTGGCGGCCGGTTTCCATATCCATGCGCCTGCTGCGGCGAGAGCCGCGCACATTGCGAGAAAGAATATTTTTTTCATGTACGTTGATGTTTTTATAAATGATGAAAAATAAAAACCCTCTGGTCGGGCAGAAGGACGATGGGAATCCTATGGAATAAGCCGTCGGCTTACCTCCTGCTCGGGAATTATCCTGCTATTTGACGACCGGACTTGTCCCGAGAGGGCATTACCGTTGCGGCACAGTGGAGGAATTGAACCTCACTTCCAATCCGCCTTGGGCGGACTCGGGCTTTCACCCGACAAATAACAGCATGGGTATTGTATGCCAATGCGGGGACGTGTCAACCCCGTTAGAAATAGCCCGCCCATAGGGTCCTTCGGACCGCGCTTGCGCGCGGGCGTGATTTCTAACGGGGTCAACCCCGCGTTCACGCCAAGCGAGGAGCGCACGAAGATATGTTTACATTATAATTGAATATTCAATTATAATGTAAACAGTTGTTACTCGAAGGGCATACTTCTTTCTTTAGCGCGGGGTGGGTCAACCCCGTTAGAAACAAGGCGCCAGGGGCGCCTGCCTCGTTTAAAACGAGGGTCTCTAATGGGGTCAAGTTTGCCCGATACCGTTTGAAAAATGTCATTCCCGCGTCGTTAGACCCCGACTTGTCCTGAGCTTGCCGAAGGAGCGTAGTCGAGGGGCAGGCGGGAATCCAGAGATATAGCTAACCTCCGTTATGGTATAATAGAACCATCATCACCAAAGGCCGAAAACGCCAATAAACAATCCCATGCCAAAACAAGTTATTAAGCGCAAGGGGAAGGGAGAACCGTTTCGCCCGGAAAAACTCAAACGGTCAATCATGGGCGCCGCAAAAGACGCGCACATTCCCGCCGCCAAGGCGAAGGCAATCGTCGGGAAAGTGTCCCGCGCCGTGTTTAAGTCAATCGCCAAGCGGAAAACGGTTACCGTAGCGGTGTTGCGGAAGAAGGTGCTAAGCCACTTGAGCAAGGCATCGCCCGTGACAGCGAAAGCGTGGAGAGCATATGACCGGAGACGGCGCATGCGCCGCAAGAGCCGCGCATAAAAAGCCGGACGTGCAAGAAAAATCCCCGCAAGGGGATTTTTCGTGGGGTAGAGCTGTTGATAAACAGGGCTTGTATTTATTCTGAGAGGGCATATAATATATTTATTGGTTAGCTAGGCGCGCTACCAATCCGCTTTAGCGGGCACAGAGATGAAATATTCTCTTGCAGACAGATACGGGTCGAACTCCACCGTAATCAACCATATTTGGGGTTGTATCTGTAGCGCTTACATTAATTAAGCGCTTTTTTAGTCAAAAAGCGAACAGATGAAAAACAATGATCTTTAAACTCAACGTGAGTTCGTTTCGTAACCAATACGAGTCACCAGAGGGTAGACGCCTGTGTGTCTTTACCGCTCCAGTTAGTGAAATCCCCAAAGAGTGGGAAGATTGGCGCGACGTAAACGTTCGCGACACCAAAAGGCGTAGTGATGTCTTCAATGCCATAGTCGATACTCTTGAAAACGATCCCGAAGAGATGGTTTTCCGAAATCTCGGTATCACCATCGTCTCTCCTCGCGTAGAATTCGACAACAAAACCAATGTGGTCACGGTAGAATTCTCAGACAAAACGAGGCATGGTATTGCAAACGGAGGACATACCTTCTCGGCGATCCAGCATGCGCTTCTTAAGGGTCCAGTAAATGCCCAAGTAAAAGTAGAGTGTATTGTGGGAGAGATCGACCCAAAGTGGCTAGTCGACATTGTTGATGGTCGGAATCGTTCACGTGCCGTACAGACGGAATCGCTAGAGAATCTTGCCCAGTCCTACGACTCCATAAAAAACGTTCTAACAAGTCCGTTGTATAAAGATAGGATCGCGTACTCTGAATTTGAGCTTGACGACAGAAATAAACGAAAGGACATCTCTGTCCGCGAGATACTCTCCTATATCTACTGCCTCGACGACTTCGACAAAAACACCCATCCCATTGAAGCGTATTCTTCAAAAGGGGCTGTAGTAGATTACTATGCCGCCGAAGATAAAAGCGGCAAGAAAAGACATACATATGTCTTAGAGAAAGCGAGCAAAATACTCCCCGAGATCCTGGAACTTCGTGATGTCATATACCGAGACCTTCCACGCGCCTATAACGTTGCTGGGGGCTCGTTTGGAAAACTGACAAGCATGGGAGTCATGATCCACGAGAACAATCCGCGTCCGCTCAAATTCATCAAAGGCGACACGATATTTGCCTATCCTGATGCATTTGTCTATCCCATACTCGCGGCTTTCCGCCAATATATTGATCATAGAAGCTGGTCATGGGGGAAAGAAAACCCTCTGGAAATATGGGAGAATAAAAAGATTGACGTTGCGTCAGCCATGAAGGACGCCGTTGGTACCTTTTCAGGGAATCCTAACAAGATGGGAAAGGCAGCAGTCACATGGCGCATGTGTTACGACGCCCTCTAAATCAAAAAGCCCCTTCGGGGGCTTTTTGATTTAGAGAATCCTAGGTCTTATATGGATTAATCGCAAACCCTTTCTTTAAAAATTTATCCCAAAACAGATAAAAGAATGGCACGCCCATGTTGAATTCTATAAGGGCATTTTCCAACAAGATGAGGAATGACCCCGGCCGGATTCCGCTTACGAGCAGTGAAAATTCCATCATGAAATGAATGAGAAATCCGATAAAGAACAGGAACAGGATTTTCTTCCAGTCGTATTTAAGCAAGAACAGCAACGCATAACCGGCAAGAACAATTCCGACTCTCAAAAACCTCAAATCGGACATATGCCGTATTGTAGTAATGGAGTCGTTATTTAATGATATCCATTGCGAGAGGAATGCGACCAAGAGCCACCCGGCAAAGACAAAAAGCGTCCATTTCAACTTACTTGATCTTTCTTCAAACATTAGGAACACGTACGCATACTCAACGTCGTAGGAGAGCGAGAACCAGAGAAAAAACAAGACGGGACCGAACGACCCTGGCAAAGAAACTTCCCTTATCCCCGTATGCAGCCAGATTCCCCAGTCAATAAGAAAATTTATTCCCAGCCCTCCGATAAAAAACGCGGCAAGAGGAATCTTCTTTTTGTAAATTATCAAAGCGCCCGAAAAGACCGCCAAAAAAATCAGGTCAAAGTAGATATAATCAACCCCGAAATTCCTGATTACGTCGTACATGCTGATATCCTGTCCAAATCCATCAAGAACGACCCTTCAGTATTTTCGCGGAAATTGCCGAGGAGATAAACGCGCATGCGGACATAATGATAAAAATAGCGCTAAACGAATAATGAGCGATATAGCTTCCCAAAAGGGCGGAAAACCCGACTATCAAGCTGACGCCTCCGGACCAAAGGGACCAATTTTTCGCTTCTTGCGCCTCGTTTGACCCTGCGGAAAAAACCGCGTCCCACGCGGGCTCAAGGATTCCGTTGGTCAGGCCGAGGAAAATCTGTACGATGAACAGGTGAAGCGGACTCTCAATAAGCAAATATCCGAGATAGGTTAATCCCATGAGAAAGTAACCGGCCACCACGAATTTTCTCACGTTCCTGTCAAAGAAAGCCGAAGTTCCGAAAAGAATAATGAAAGTGCCGGTTACTATGCTGAAAATGGCATAGGCGATTCCGACGTCCAGAATACTGCCTCCAATTTTCTCAACATACAGGGCGTATATGGGCGCGAACAACCCGACGCCGAAATTCATAACCAAACTTGCCCTAAGGAGGATTGCTCCGCTCGCCGAAAGACCGACCCCGCCGGAAGCTTTTTTGATTATCATTGGGGTCTGAAATTGTTACGGATCCGTTTAACGAAAGAAATCCTTATTACTTCACCGCTTCAACTTTCAGGCTTTCAAGCGGCGCTCCCTGGTATTGTCTTTTACTAATGCTCTTGTCTTCCGAAAGAACTCTTGCTTCAAATCCCGCATCCGTGATGATTTTCAGGTAATCGTCCTTGAGTAATGCGCCGCCGACGCATCCGGCTATGAGTTCGCCATTATTTTTTTGCTCCTCGGAAAGATTTCCCAACAGCACGATATCCGAAATGTACATTCGCCCTCCTTTTTTCAACACCCGGTATGCCTCTTTGAACACCTTTGACTTGTCCGGAGCAAGATTGACCACGCAATTGCTGATTACCACGTCAACGGCATTGTCATCAACCGGCAATTTTTCAATGTCGCCCAATCGGAACTCCACGTTTTTATATCCATACTTATCGGCGTTGGCTTTCGCCATTGCGACCATTGCTTCGGTCATATCCACGCCGATGACCTTGCCGCGCTCGCCGGTTTTTTTAGCCGCCAAGAAACAATCAAATCCGGCTCCCGAACCCATGTCCAAAACGATGTCGCCTTCTTTGATCTCTCCCATTCCCGTCGGGTTTCCGCAGCCAAGGCCAAGATTGGCGTCCGCAACCGATTTTATTTCCTGGTCGGAATAGCCGATGCTTTTTGATATGCGCTCGCTGTCGTTCTTGGAACTGCACCCGCAACTATTGCAACAACTGCCCCCGGCGGCAATGTTGCCGTAGTATTTTTTCACAACCTGCTTGATCTTGTCGTCTTCCATGTTCGGTTGGGATTGACCTTGGAGGAGGTATCTGTTTCTGTCCAGTGCGGAGATGAGAGCCCTGCAGAGCAGGATTGCTGTTTGTTACCAATCGCTCTGCTCTTGGACAAACAGGGAAGATTCGCCTCTCCCTTCGGTCGAGATGCTCCATTTTTTATCCAAGCGCGCGGCGCTTGAGAAAAATGGGCACCTTCGGTTCGAACCCCCTTCGCTCCATCATAAACCAAAAAGAGAATGACACAAGGTCATTCTCTTTTTGGTTTGCGGAAGGGGTGGGATTCGAACCCACGTGGGGCTTTCGCCCGCCAACCGATTTCGAGTCGGTGCCATTATGACCGCTTTGGTACCCTTCCAATGAATCGCCGATAACGATTCACGTGTTTTTTATTGCTTGTCCCGATTTCCGCAAAATATTTCACGATATCGTTTCTCCTGCGCAAGTAAACGGATTTTTGAGATGTTCTACAAGTAGGGGAGAATCCCAAACCGCGCAACATTCGGACGATATCTTTTCTTAATATACCAGCATAGCTCGTAATTGTCCACCCGGGATTTCGGTATATCCGCCTCCTTCCTTTATGGGTATCCAGATATATGGACCCGTCTGTATCAAATAGGCCCCGAATGAATGCTTTTTGATAGGGGACACTATCCATAATCCAATGAGGAGCAGACAACCTTTTTTCAATTTTGTTGCCAACAGGCATGCCTTTTTCCGAAAGAAAGCGAGCAAGATTTTTTGACGAAGCAACGACTGTAACAGCATTTTCATCCCTTCTCTTTTTCAAAACCCCCGTAACGCCAAAAAGTTCTTTTATAAGGCCCTGGATGAATTTGGCATGCGCCATGTCGGTGATTGAATTGGTTGTGATGCTGGCTTGATACTCTGACAGATGCCCATCACCGAGCAGGATTCCCATAAACTCCGCGAGCCGTTCTGAATGAGCGACCTGCTTGATTGACTTCGCAACACTGAATCCCGTATGTAATCTCCGATGTATTTTGATA
>MHLB01000041.1:0-2280 GCA_001818895.1 Candidatus Liptonbacteria bacterium RIFCSPLOWO2_01_FULL_53_13 | reverse complement strand
TTTCCCGCCGCGCCACTCGCGAACCGTTCTCGGGGAAACCTTCAACAATCCGGCAACGTTTTCCCAAGACCCCGCTTGTCCGAGAACGGCGTCAAATAATACGGTCCGTTGAGTACTTACAAGTTTAATACGCACACTCTAAGAATACAGTTCGAGTAGTTAAAAGTCAACTTCTTTGCCAACACTCCCTAACTGTCAATCGCCTTTTTCTTGAGCAAAACCCCAAATCCAAGCAATTCCAACCCTATCAAAGCGAGCCACGAGCCGGGCGTGAGGGGAGTGAAAAGGGCCGCGAGTCCCAGTACGATGAGAAGAATTCCGACCGCCACGCGCAGGCGAGGGTAGCGGGCGGCAAAATCCCTTAGGTACACAAGAATCTTTTTACTCATTGTCCGCATTGTCCGTACCTTACTTTCCTTATTCCAATGTTCTCAAGAATTTGAGAATAAGGAATCCCTGCTGGGTAAGCTTGTGGCGCACCGATGCGCCCTCGGAACGTTTCATGATAAGCCCGCTAACGGCAAGGCGGCGGATGTGTTCCGATATGGTTTTGAAATTTACACCCAACTTTTCCGACACCTCAAGAACCGAAAGTTCGGGGTCTCGCGCCAGCAGATCAAGTATTTCAATTCTCCGGTGATTCGCAAACCCCTTCGCAATGCGTTCAAGATACCGATATGATTTCATATTTTTTATTATAGCATATTTCACGCACATAACTCGTTTTTCACTTTCTTCCCCGCCCCTTTCCTTATTCTAATGTTCTTGAGAACATTAGAATAAGGAAATCCATACATGAAACACGAACACCCCATTTTTATTTACAACCTCTCGGCAATGATTTACAATAAACTCGAAACTGGGACTTATTGAGGGCCTATAGTTCAGCGGTAGAATATCTCGATGGCATCGAGAAGGTCGGGGTTCGACTCCCCGTAGGTCCACAAAAATAAGGAGCAAAGCGACTATATTTTTGTAGGATGCCCCGACCGCGGTCGGGGCGCCACAACAGATAGCACACAAAACCCCCACTAACGGGGGTTTTGTGTGCTCGCGGTAAACCGCAAACAGACATGCTTACGGCTTCGGAACATTCTCTCCCGACGATTTCTTGCTGAACACATAAAGATAGAGGATTTCAAGAATCCCTACCGTGTTGATGATGAGAAGCGCGACGAACCACGGCTTGCTTTCTTCGTGTGCCGCTTTCCAGAGCGCGAGCCCTTTCCAGACGACAGACCAAATCACAAGGATAAAGAAAAGGAGACCTGCGCCAGCCATAAAGCCGGATCCATACGTCGGGTTTGCCCACGGTCCGCCGAGATTACCAAAGAAATTTTGCATCATGAGATTGAGATTAAAAACGACCCCGACCTTTTGCCCTCCTCTGCGAACAGAGAGGATGTGAGTTTATTATAACACTTATCATGAATTGCAACCAACGGCGATACGCGCCTAAGACGCCCTCGGGCCGTTAGAAAATTGCGCATGCGTAAATGTGCAAAGATACCAAGGTTCTTTTTGCAAAATGTCCATATGCGCGGTATAACAAAGTGGTAGATTTTCTAACGGCCCTCGTAGTTCAATGGACAGAACTGCTCACTCCTAACGAGCCGATCGAGGTTCGATTCCTCGCGAGGGCACAAAGGCAAGAGTGTTAAAGTGGTGGACGGATTATGAAAAAAGAGCAAATCATAAATATGCTTAATCTTAAACCGAATCCGACGCTTCGCGATTTTCAGGAGTACGTGGCGCAAATGGTCAAAGAGCGCGGTTTTGACAAGGAAACCGCTTCGGAGATATTCATGCTTTTTTTTGAAGAGTGCGGAGAAATGGCAAAAGCCGCGCGCAAGACCCAGAAAATGAGAACCGACAAACACTCCGAACAATTTCACCTTAGCCACGAGATTGCGGACGTTTTCATCTATCTTTTGGATATTTGCAATTATTACGGCGTTGATTTGGAGAAAGCATTCCGCGAGAAAGAGGAAATGAATAAAAAAAGAACTTGGGAATAAACACTGGCAAGCAAAAAAGCCCTACTTGACACCCCAATAGGAGGAGTACAATAGAGATATGAAAACATCCACATTAGTCGTAGTAGTGGCGGTTATACTTGCGATCGCGGTCGGCGCATGGTGGTTCACGCGCGGGAAGAGCGAGCCCCAGCCGGCGGCTCCCGGCACGGCGGCTGCCGAAACATCGGTGGGGTTGGGCGGACAAATGTTTGAACAAGTGTCCGCAAATCCGGGGGAAAAAATGCCCGAAACGAATCCGTTC
>MHLB01000040.1:7610-11518 GCA_001818895.1 Candidatus Liptonbacteria bacterium RIFCSPLOWO2_01_FULL_53_13 | reverse complement strand
CGCTTGACGCCGAACAGCCGGTCGCTGTTCCTGAAATTGGTCTTTGCGAAATAAATAACGTCCTTCGCCGGGTCGCGTTCCATGTGCGTATTATACCATACGCCCGCAATCCGAACAATCCGAATTACATCCGAATGCCCCGAATTTAGAAATTGGGTTAATTGGAAATTCAGTCATTATTCTCCCTTATGCCACCTCATTCTGGTAGCAGGTTTCACAATACACGATTTCCGGTCTCTCGGGGGCATAGGAGGTCTCAAATCCATTCGGGCAATGCTCTCCTTTTGCGTGCGAGGGGTGGGTGCCAGTGTTGGTATAGATGCCGTTCTCGGACTTCTCTCCGGCGCAGTGGCATTTACGGTGGTAAAGAAATGGCGGGTTAATACGACTCATGCGTTCTTTGTACCGGCAATTGGGGCATTTGCGCGGGATTGGGAATCTGAACCGGCGCAACAAGGACAATTCCGCCGGGACAATGCGGAATGCCTTCTTGCATGTTGCGCACTCAATGATCTCTTTTAGCAGAGAATCTTGAATGTCGTTGATGCTGTCGGGAATATCTTTCGCGAGAAGCGTCGGAGTATGCTGGCTGGGCTCCGCATCGTACCACGAGAAGCCCTGCGCTAACGCTTCCTCGCGACTCAACGGGAAGAAATCATTCGCGTACGTTTCGTTATATCCAAAGAGGCTCAAATCGGGTGGCAGGAATTCTCCATACCGGTACGCCCTTCCCTTTGTGTCAACATAGGGACGCCCGCCCATATCTTGAATAATCTGCGTTCTTAGTTTCCTGTATTCTTCTTCCGTATACTGTTTATTCAATATGCAAAAGTGCTTGTTGCGAATATTTGCACAGCCAAAAAGATACGATGAAGATACCGCCTGTATGGAATATTCTATATCCCGCACATTCCCCCAAACCTGATATGAAGATTTTATGTTATTTGCACCCTCTCCCACCACGCAACACTCGTAAATCCTCTCTGCAACGTTGCCCCACATAGTATAGTCGTGGGAATCTCTCGTGCCTGACATCGATAAAAGCTGGCAATAGCGAGAGTCTTCTGCGTCTTCGTGCACAACGTACATATTTCGGGAATTTTTCGAAGTATACACGTAATCCCCTGTTACGTTTGCATTTCGCAAACTGTGCGCGAACTTGTGCGGATACTTTTGCCAGAATGCCAGGGATCTTTCCTTCAATTTTGCAATGCCCTTGTCAGAATCCAGTCCGAACGATTGGATTTTCTCTTTATATTCTTCTCTGGTGTAGGGTTGATTGAAAATGTGGTAGCTCTTATTTCTTAATCCCACGCAACCGAAACAATTACTGCATCCGTTTAAATCCTTGGAAAAATAAACATCTTGGCAATTCTCGCAATCCTCCGAAAAAAAGGTTTTATAGCAATGTCCTGAACTAATTATCCAGTAACAAAGCTCCGAACCTCTAAGCATCGTTCCGTCCATAGAATCTTTGTTGTGAAGCAGAATTTCGGAATAGAGCACATTCTCGCATTCGTCGGCAACATAAATGAGATAGCAATTTTTAGCGGTTGCAGTGGCGTTAACGTATTCTGAATTTACGAGAGTGGGATAATTAGTCACAAGCGCAACTTGGGGCATCGCGTCATTTAGTTCCTTGAGTTGCGCCAGAAAAGGGCGCGAAGGATCATATTCGCGGCCATAGGCCATAGCATCCCATCCATCCGACCACCAACAAGAACTGCAATATACTGTAAAGTTTTTGCTCTGCGGATAAGTGCTCATCATGCTTTTCCCGCAGAGATCGCACATTCGGCGATACAGTGCTCTTGTGTTGTTGAATAACAAACGCCGCTGAAATCTGCATTTCGGGCAAAATGTCGGCGGAGGGACTTTTATCTTTTCGTAAAATTGAAAATCCTCCGGCTCTATGACGAACGGGTTCTTACAGTTCTGGCAGGTACGGGTTTCGGAGTTCACTTCACTAGTTTACCCGTTTGCTAAAGTTTTGGACAATGATATTGACAGTTTAATTCATAAATGATAGAATGTTTTCAGTTCGAGCTGTCGGGCAAATTCGCCCGCACTCTTTGAAGCTGCTGATGCAGCGGAAAGGAAGGTCGCAGTGAGCTCCGCGTTGCTGTTGGCAGCCAGCGCGATCTTCCTGATCGCGTTCGTGATGTATAACCGGGGCATCCTGAGGGGCAAGAACACGCCCGCCTTCGCGGCGTGGTCGGTGTTCAGCCTTATCACGCTGGTGAACTGCGTGACTTATTTGCAGTTCACCAAGAGCTGGGTGAATGTCGCGGTCTTGTTCACCGATTTCGTCATCTGTGCCGGGACAACTCTGATCGTCCTGGTACATTTGAGGGGAAAGGTGTGTGTGGACCAGACCGACAAAGCGATTGTGCTCGTGAGCTTGTCCGCCGTCCTGCTGTGGACTGTTTTCAATACAGCGATCGGCGGCAACCTCCTGAACCAGGTCGCCTACACGCTGACGTTCATCCCGACCTACAGGAACGTCCTCAGGAACCCGAACGATGAGCCGACGTTGCCGTGGGCGTTGTGGACGATGGCATTCGTCCTCAACATCATCGCGCTTGCCCTGCAACCGCAAGCCCAGCCCATGGATTACGTGAGCCCAGTCGTTTGCCTCATGCACCATGTCGCGATTACGCTCCTCTCGCGACGTAGGCGTTAGCCGTTCGCGGTGCAAGCCTAATCCGCTTGCACCGCGACCCTCCCAAGCTCGGCAATTTTTGGTGAGCTTAGAAGGTTATGCCACTTCCGCCTGATAGCATTGTTCGCAGTATATAATTTCCTGTCGCTCCGGCGCGAAGGTGGTTTTGAATTCGTTGGGGCACGGCTCCTCGCCGTGAAAATGAGCGGCGGTATTGGCGTACCGCGACTTACCTGTCCGAATGGCCGAAGTCATTCGGTCGGGCGGGCGACTTACAACTGACGACTTACTACTTGAATCCCCGTTGTTAGTTGTGGGTTGTGAGTTGTTAGTTCCCCCGCCACATTCACATTTCCGCTCATAAAGATGGAAGGGATTCCGCGGCGCGACGCGATCCGCATACCGGCACAAGTGGCATTTCCGCGGCAAAGGAATCTCAAATTTTTTATAGAACTGGAATTCGCGGAGAAGGATGCGGTACGCTTTTTTGCACGACGCACAACGGATGATCTCTTTGGTAATTCCCTCTTCCGCATCACGGACGTGGTCGGGAATCTGCTCGGCGTCAAGCGTTACCTCAAATTCCCTCTGATTCGGGTCGCGCCACAGATATCCTTCGGCAATCACTTCTTCCTTGCTCTTCGGGTAGTAATCAATCGCTTTGCTTTCGTTGTACGCGAGCGGAGAAAGCTCCGGCGGAAAAAACTCCCCGTAGCGGTATTCAATGTTTCGTGCTTCGTGCTTCGAATTTCGTATTTGAGCAATGTATGGCATCTCATCCATATGCTTTTTGATCTTCTCCATCAACGCTTCGTATTCTTCTTTCGTATATTGCTTATTCAGAATGCAATACTGCTTGTTGCGAAGCCCCACGCATCCGAAAAGATTGGAGGACGAATGGCAATTCGCGCAGTACTCGCTCTCCCGCATCGCGGGCCAGCAGTCAAAGCAAAATTTGATATTCCGGCATTCGTCTCCGCAGCTTATCGCTTCGTAAAGAAGTTCCACGTTCTCTCCCCAATTTGAATAGTCATACGAGTCCTTCGTGCCCGGCCCGAGATTCACCACATAGCGTACGTCTTCCGAAGAGCCGATCTCATATGCATCATACGCATTTTTTGAACCGTAGATGTAATCCCCCGTTACCCTCGCGTTATGGGTCCCGCGATAGCATTTATGAGGAAGCTGAAGATAGAGTTCGTTCACCCGCGCGCGTATTTTCTGCGCCTCTGCATAAGACCCGTGA
>MHLB01000040.1:2195-7594 GCA_001818895.1 Candidatus Liptonbacteria bacterium RIFCSPLOWO2_01_FULL_53_13 | reverse complement strand
AATGCAATGTTTCCTGTGCCGCAGATTGACGCACCCGAAACAATCACTGCAATCCATGCAGTCGCGCGAGAACCATACGTTCCGGCAGTCTTCAGTGTCAAGACAGAAAAAACACTGGAAACAACTCCCCACCTCATACGCTTCATAACACATCTCCAGATCTGATACGGCATACACATCCATCGTTTCCCTCAATCCCCCTGAAAACCCCACGCAATAAAAGGAATGCTCCGACCGGTTGCCGTTGAAGCAAAGATAGCAATCCTTGAGATACGACGCCTGGTTGCAATATTCGCTTTCCACCATGCCCCGCACGGACTTGTTCGGCCAGGGAACCTCGGCAAACAACTCTTTGAACTGCGCGAAAAACGGCTTTGAAAAATCGTAATCTTTGCTGTAAATCATCGGGTCCCATGCGTCCGACCACCAGTAGTCGTGCTCATATATGGAAACGGGCGATTCCTCGGGATAGGTGGAGAAAATTTCCTTCCCCGCGAGCGCGTCTTTCTTCCGGAAAAGATTGTGTTCATTCCAAAACACCATGCGGCGAATCAACCGGCACTTCGGGCAGAAGGTCGGCGGAGGCACTTTCATTTTTTCGTAGAACGAGAAGTCGGCGGGTTCGATAACGAACTCGGTCTTACAGTTCTGACAGATGCGAGTTTCCGAATTCATATTGGTAATCCCTCGACTTCGCTCGGGAAATAAATCTATTGGCGACTATTCTTACCCCATCTCGCTTTGATAGCAGGACTCGCAGTAAATTTTGAATTCTTTCTGCTGTGCTTCATTATACGATGTCCGGAACGCGGTGCCGCATTTGGCGCACGTTCCCGGCCAGAGCTCGCGAACATTGCGCTTCCTCATCCGCGCGGCGTGCCGGCAGTTGAAACAGTGCGGAGGCAAGGGTAGCTGCATCCGGCGGTAAAACGACAGTTCGCTCGGTATTAAGCGGTAGTTCCTTCCGCACGTTCCGCATTTTAAGATGTGCTTGAGCAGGTCGTCGGTGAACGTTTGCGGGTCTTTCGGCAGGTCCGCGTACGCAATCGTTTCCAATCCTACCGTGCTCGGCAAATCGTCCGTCCAACGGAAACCTTGCGCAAGCGCCTCTTCTTTTTCAAGCGGCATATATTCCTGCACGATTGATTCGTTGTAGGAAAACGGGGAAAGAGAAGCAGGAAAAAACTCTCCCCACTCGCCCGTACGCTTCATGTGCGCGATGATTTTTTCTTTGAGCGCCACGTATTCCTCTTTCGGATACTCTTGATTCAAAATGCAATATTCGCCTCCCTTCAGCCCGGCGCACCCGAAAATATTATGCGCGTTAGAACAGGCATCCGAATAGTACACATCCGTGCAATTCGTGCACATATGCGAGAAATAAATATCCTTTCCATGCGAAGTAAGCACTTCGCATTCGCGCTCGGTGCGCGCCCCGCAAAATGAGGCATCGTATGTTTCCACTACATCTTTACCCGTGTAGGCGTATCTCGCGTGTTCGCCTCTTTTGATATCAAAAGAGGCGTGGACGTCGCGCGCGTTATAAATGTGATTTCCCGACACGTCGCTGTTCTTGGAACCGAAGAAAAATCTTTGGGGAACTTTTTTGCGAAGCTCCGCTTGTTTCTGAAGTATGAGCGCGATGGTTGCCGCGTCGGTGAGCGGATGTTCTTTCAAAAACGCCTCGTACGCTTCTCTTCCGACCGGCTCATTAAAAATATAATGCGATTTCTGGCTTAAACCGACGCACCCGATGCAGTTGGCGCACCCGCGGCAATCAAAAAGCCCTATGCTCTCCGTACAGTTCTCGCATTCCTGGCAGTAGAAAAGCTTGTACGAACCGAGGCAATCAATGGATTCGTAGCAGAGCTCCGATTTATAGAGGTAAAGATTGTCAATTGAATCCTTGGATTCCCATACGATGTGCCCGTAGGCGCAATCCTCGTCTTCCACGCACCCGAACACCAGATAGCAGTTTTTGCTCTTTAGGACAAAGTTGGCGTATTCACAATTTTCGCTCTGCGTGTTCATAATCGCGACCCGTGGCACGCTCAATAATAATTCTTTGAACTGCTCAAAGAACGGCCTCGTGAAATCAAACGGCCGCCCGTATATCTTCGCGTCCCAATCATCCGCCCACCATTCATCGTGGGTATATATCTTGTACGGCGCGCGCTGGGAATACACGGAGATGATCGGCTTCATGGACCGGTCCGAGGGGCGCTTGTAGAGCGTCTTAAAATTGCGGAAAAGCAACCGCCTTTGCAATCTGCACCGCGGGCACCACGTCGGCGGAGGCACGCTTATTTTTTCATAAAACGTAAAATCATCCGGTTCAATCGTGAACGTCGCACGACAATTTTGGCAAATTCGTTCTTCGGTCATTTTGGTTTACAGTCCCGACGCCCCCGGGGTCGCCCGCCTTGCCGACGAGGCAGGGGGCCCCGACCTTGCGTCGGGATTCTGGCAATCTCTCGTTTCCTGGTTCATGATATTTCTGACATTCTAACATTCTGCAGAATGTTAGAATGTCATCAAGCAACCTCGGCTTGATAGCATTGCTCGCAGTATATGATTTCCGGTCTCTCCGGCGCGTAGGCGGTCTCAAATTCGTTGTGACAATGCTCTCCGTTCGTGTGCGAGGAATGCGTACCCGTGTTCGCATAAACGCCGTTTTCGGATTTTTTGCCCGCGCATTGGCAGGCGCGATGCCAGAGTTTGAACGGATTGCGCCTGGCAAGCCGCTCATAATGACGGCAATTGGAACAGAGGCGCGGCAAGGCAAGATTGTGCTGGCGGTAGAATTGGAGTTCTTCGGGGATGATCTTGAACGCGGTCGTGCATTGATGCGTGCATTTCCCTTCGTGCATGCATCCGATGACTTCATTAAGAATCTCGTCTTTCACCGCATTAATGTGGTCGGGGAGCGCTTCCGCGCGCATCGATATCTCATAATTTTTCTCCGCAGGGGTTTTCCATACGTATCCTTTGGCAAGCGCGTTTTCCTCCGTAAGAGGATAGTATTCCTGCGCGATGGTCTCGTTGTAGGCGAACGGCGATATGTCGGACGGAAAAAATTCCCCGTACTTATATGTGACGGGTGACACGTGACCGGTGACGTGCGATTCGTACGGCATCTCGTTCATATGCGCGATAATTTTCGGCACAAGCGATTCGTACTCTTCTTTTGTATATTGTTTGTTCAAAATACAATACTTTTTGCTCCGCAGGCCAACACATCCAAAAAGATACGAGGAAGAATGGCAACAATAGGCGTATCCCACGTCGTGACACCCATGCACGTATACCGCCGACTTATAGCGTGATGCCTGTATGCCGGAATCAACGCTTTCATACAGCAATTCAGCATGTCCGCCCAAGCCGTAGCCGTCGTAGGAATCCTTAAGCTCCGCGGCATGGATTATATATTTTGAGTCCTCCACGCCGCCAAACCCGTCAAAACAGTTCTTGCAGTTTTTCGCATTGACCATCATGTCCCCTGTGGAGTTCACCGATTTCAGAATTGAAACGTGGCGGCGCGGGTAATTTGCAATAAATTCCTTAAATCGCGTTTGGATTTTTTGAAGTTTCGCATAGCTCCCTAGGTCAAATTCCGCGAGTTTCTTTTTATATTCTTCTTTGGAGTAGGGTGTGTTCCATATGTGGAATGACTTGTTGCGAAGATTGATGCACCCTATGCAATCGCTCATATTTTTGCATGCGTGGATAAACGAGGAGTCCATGCTGTCGTCCGAATCGTAGGAAAAAAATACTTTGTGAAGGCCCATGCCGAATGAATCTTCGTAGCACTGCTCGGCGCGTTCAATGATATACATATCCATTGAATCTTTCCCGTCTATTGAGCCGCTTGAATAATGCACGTTCTCATTCCTGAATGACGCATAGAGAAGATAACAATTCTTGCAGTCCGCGTTATGGTTGCCGTATTCGCTTCTTGTAACGTTCGTATTCGCCAGATTCGGCAACGGCGCACGGGAAAAAAGTTCGCGATATTGCACAAAAAACGGCTTGGAGAAATCGTATTCTCTTCCGGAATTCAGCTGGTCCCAGTCGTCAGACCACCAATAATCGCGTTCGTATACTTTCAAGCCGCTCTCTGGAGCGAACATCGTGATGATGTCTTTTCCGGTCGCGTCGCATTTCCGCTTGTAAAGCGTCCGCTCGTTCCGCCACGTCATCCGCCGCACCGCGCGGCACTCCGGGCAAAAGGTCGGCGGAGGCACTTTTATCTTTCCGTAGAAATCAAAATCTTCCGGTTTAATGGTGAACTCGGATTGGCAGTTTTGGCAGGAGCGTTTTTCGCTCATCACTTCAAAGAATGAGAGGATTTCTTTTCAAGTTGTACGAGCCGTTTTTCAAGCGCCATGAATTCATCCCTCCCTACTTTCTCTTTCAAGTCATTGCGGATAATGCGCAATTCATCAAACACCGTTTCAAATTTATAATCCACCTCGCGTCGAAACTCCCGAAATTCCTCATGATTCGAGCTAATCTGGTTTTGCAACGAATGTTGGCCTTCAACCACCACGTCAAGCTTGGAATCAATATGCTCCAAGAGGACGCCCGTTCCGTTCTCTCCTTTTTTTGATGCTTTTTTCATACCTTTCATTGTATACGTCTCGCTTTTTCCGTCAAACCGCCGCTTCACTGCCATCTCGCGCCCGCAAGCTACTCCACAATTCCCCTCTTTTGCAATTCTTCATACAACTTCCCCGCGAGGGCGTCATGGAACGCGTCCATCACGAACGGCGACGTTTTTTGCGCCGCGGCGTTCGCCTTTAAGATGCCTTGATGGAACGCGAGCTCAAGCAAATATTCAATTTCAAGCTTGGTTTCCGGGGGCGCGCTTGCGGCGTAATCCGGCAGAGGGTTCTGAACGACATTCCCGCCCGGCGCGGGCGCGGGCGTGTCGGTCGGCTGCATTCCCTGGATCGTCTGTTTGATGACCTCCTTACTGCTTACTCCCTGTGTTTCCGGCCGGTCGCGCCTGCTCTGAATTTCAACCGCAAGACGCTTGATGTCCTGCTCAAGCGCGGCGTGTTCAAATTGCGGGGTTCCGATTTGGTCGGGCATTTTTTTATATGTCATGCCCGACCTGATCGGGCATCCAGTTTAATCGCATCTGGATTCCCGCCTTCGCGGGAATGACAAAGTTAATGTATACTATTATTAATGAAACTTACCAAGGAATTTTGGCTCGTTTGTATAATTTTGATTATAGCAGGATTTTTCCGTTTCTACCACCTTACCACGCTTCCGCCCGGGCTCTATCCCGACGAAGCGATGAACGGCAATAATGCGCTGGAAGCGCTCCGCGCGGGCAATTATAAGGTGTTTTACCCCGAGAACAACGGACGCGAGGGGCTTTTTATGAATAT
>MHLB01000040.1:1867-2158 GCA_001818895.1 Candidatus Liptonbacteria bacterium RIFCSPLOWO2_01_FULL_53_13 | reverse complement strand
TCTCGCCTCGTTTTTCGCCGCGACAAGCGTGTGGCATATTATGTTCTCCCGCATCGGCTTCCGCGCGATTATGGCGCCGTTTTTCCTCACGTGGGCGCTGTATCTGTTCCTGGAAGCGCTGGAGCGTTCCAGAAACAACTCGCAACCTATCCCTCTGCGCGGGATCCCGCATGGCGGGACAACTCATAACTTACGACCCTATATATACGCCGCCCTCGCCGGTATTATGTTCGGCCTCGGCTTTTACAGCTATATCGCCTACCGCGTTTCACCTCTTATCTTTCTCCTTTT
>MHLB01000040.1:0-1786 GCA_001818895.1 Candidatus Liptonbacteria bacterium RIFCSPLOWO2_01_FULL_53_13 | reverse complement strand
CATCGGGCTCTATTATCTCCATAACCCCGCCGACTTCATGGGCAGGACCACGCAGGTTTCCGTATTCAGCTCCCCCACGGCGCTTCGCGACCTCGGCACGAACATTCTGAAAACGATTGGCATGTTTTTCTACCGTGGGGATGGAAACTGGCGGCATAACGTCGGAGGCGCGCCCGAACTTCTGCTCCCCGTCGCAATTCTTTTCCTTGCCGGCATCATTATCTCGATTCGCGGAACGTGGAGGGAAATGCGCGAAATCCGTATGTCGCCAAGAATCCTTTCCTATCTCGTGCTTTTCGCATGGTTCCTGCTCGCATTCCTTCCCGTGGTCGTTTCCAACGAAGGCATCCCCCACGCGCTCCGCTCCATCCTTATGATCCCCCCCGTGATGATTTTTGCGGGAATGGGAGGGGTATGGGCGTATCTCTGGCTGCAAAAATGGCTTTCTCCGCGATGGACACACGTGCTCGCTGCTTTCTTTCTGGCGAGCGTTATCACGGCAAGCTATGCGCTCTATTTTGATACGTGGGCGAATAATCCGAACACGCAGGGCGCGTTTGCCGCAGACCAGGTCGCGCTCGGGCGCGAACTCAACGCGCTCGGCCCCGGCGTGCCGAAATATATCGTAGTTGAAGCGGGAGGCGTAAGTGTCCGCAGAATCCCCATGCCCACGCAAACGGTCATGTTTATGACCGACACCTTCCTCCCCGTGGGCCAGCAGGAGCAGAACATCCACTATGTGCTCCCGGGACACGAAAACGAAATCCCGGCGGGGGCGCAAATTTTTCATATCAGATAAAATTTCGCTGTTTACCCCTATAGACCGATTCGCGCGAATTGGTCTATAGATCTCTAGTGAGAATGAAGAAAAAACGACAACGATCAAACGAATAGCGCGGATCGTTTATATTCCCGCATGTTCGTGTGGCGATAAATAAAAGCGATATTGTCCTGCATAATTTTCCAACCCGCAGGAAAACTACCAAGAGTAGTATGGCTCAAAGGGGTTGTTTTCAATTCTATGTCCGGTCTTTGTTTCATAACTTTATCGTTAAACCCCTTTACGTTCTCCAAGCCAAATACAAAATCATACTCACATTGCACAATCCTTGTATGCTTGGGAAGCGATGCAAAGTATTCGGAATATGAACCCGGAGAAATAGTTGACCAGAGCTTTTGAAGCAATGAGTGGTTGATATTCCCTCGAATTGCATCCGCTATCCTCGTAGTGGCAACGCCTTTCATCACTGCCTCGGCAAAATCATTCGATATCTGATGGAAAATACCGAAGTCAAAAAGCCCCGGAGACATCATGGAAGCTATAAGCCCGCGCAGACTGCCAATGCTATACGTGAATAACCCGACCTGTTCATATCCCATTTTTTCTTTTAACGTCCGTGCCATAATCTGTATATCCTGGATATCCTGCCGCGCCCTAAAGACAGTTTTTCCAATGTTGGGGCCGACACTCGCATAATCAGCAGGGTCACCGTCTCCCGGATTCAACCCTCGGCCTGCGGGAATATGGATAAGGGTGCTGATTGGCAATGCGGTATTCCTTATAAAACTTATGATGCGGTCGTAGGGTTTGAATCTTCCATTCCAATGCATCACATGTATCAAGGCAACTTTTCTGCCAGGTGTTCCTTGCGGTTGTGGGTCATATTTAAATCTTGTAAGTTGAGAATTATCCAACAATGAAGGAAAAACAAGAAGGCCCTGTTTTTTCTCTACTCGCAACCGTAAACTATCGTTCGGCCGCAGATAGTGCTCCGGATTTTGAAAC
>MHLB01000039.1:8812-8920 GCA_001818895.1 Candidatus Liptonbacteria bacterium RIFCSPLOWO2_01_FULL_53_13 | reverse complement strand
TGAGTCCGCGGATGCGCTTCCTGATCTCCTCAAGTATTTCCTGGTTTTCCTTGAGGTAAATGAACCCGCGCGAGATGATATCGGGATTTTTGAGGAGGCGGACATGGT
>MHLB01000039.1:3415-8799 GCA_001818895.1 Candidatus Liptonbacteria bacterium RIFCSPLOWO2_01_FULL_53_13 | reverse complement strand
GATGATGATGACGATCATACCTTCCTGCGCGAGATTTTTGCGGTCGCGGAGCACGATTTCCTCCACGTCGCCCACGCCCAAGCCATCCACCATTATGTAGAACGCGGAAATCGTCTCGTCGGTAACGCGGAATCCATCGTTCGTGATCTCGGCGACCTGGCCGTTGTCCATGAGTATCACTTTCTCGCCGGGGAACCCCGTCGCTTCGGCGAGCTTCACCACAAGCTTGCGCATGAAATAATACGCGTGTATGGGAATCACGAATTTCGGCTTAGTGAGCTTATTCGTGAGCTTGATGACAAGCTTGATGTCTTCCGAAAAGCAGTGGCCGCTCGTGTGAAGGTCAAGAAGCTGGGAATTGTAAAGCTGGTCCACCTGGCGAGCGACATTATCCTGCAAGCCCTGCACACTGCGTTCGTTCCCGGGAATGACCGACGAGGAGAAAATCACCGTGTCCGTACTCTTCAGGGACACCACGCGATGCTCGCCGTTCACGATGCGCATCAGCCCCGCGTTCGCTTCGCCCTGCGCGCCGGTCGTGAGGATGAGTATCTTGTCGTCTTTGTATTTATGGATTTCTTCCAAAGGGATAACCTGCCCCTTCTCCGGCTTCAGATAGCCGAGCGCGCGCGCGATTTCCACATTGTCTTTCATTGACCTGCCGTTCAGCGCCACTTTTCTCCCGAGTTTCGCCGCGATTTTGATGATTTCGCCGATGCGTGTAAGCATGGACGCGAACGTGGCGACGATAATGCGCGCTTTCGCCGCGCGGAACAACATCTCCAGGTTTTCTTCCACGACGCGCTCGGAAAGCGAAAACCCCTCGCGCCGCGAATTCGTGCTGTCAACGAAAATGGAGTGGACATTCATCGTGCCGAGGCGCTCAAACACACCAAGATTCGTCGGCTTACCGTCCTTGTCCATATCAAGCCGGAAGTCGCCAAAGTGAGCCATTTTTCCCGCAGGCGTGTCCAGAATGAAGCCAAGCCCGTCGGGAATCGTGTGCCCGACATCAAAAAATTCCACTTTGAAATGTTCCGAAAGAGACACTTTGTCCCCGTGTTTAACCAATTGAATTTGCGGTTTCGGGAGATTGGGGAATTCCTGGAATCGTTTTTCAATGATGGCCTTGGTGAGCGCGGCGGCGTAAATGACGGGGTTGCCGAGCTTTTCAATCACATAAGGAAGCGCGTGGACATGGTCGTAATGGCCGTGCGTGAAAATGATGCCGTGGATATTCGGCTTGCGCGATTCAAGATAAGTGACGTTGGGGATGATATAGTCAACGCCCGGCGTGTCTTCCTCGGGGAATTGGATGCCGACGTCTATGACCACGATCTCATTCTTATATTCAAAGAACGCGCAGTTGCGCCCGATCTCTTCCAGGCCTCCGAGCGGAACGAAGCGGAGCACGGGCTCTTTTGACGCGTCGTGCACCCGCTCGGTGCCGGGACGGCGCGCGAATTTACTCCCGGCCACTATGGAGCGTTTCGGGGTTTCACCTGCGCCCGTGCGGGCGCGGTCCCTCCCGAAGCCCCTTCCCCGGCCGCCTTCGTGGCGCGCCGGCTGGCGCGCGGGACGATGGCCGCCGCTGCGTGCGGACGCTTGGCCATGCGGTGAACCGGAAGTAGAATGCGATGATTTTTGTGGGAACATATTAGTGTTACGAAATTACGAATGGGTACGAATATACGAATGTTAGTGCCGAGGGAGGGACTCGAACCCTCATACCCTTACGGGCACACGGCCCTGAACCGTGCATGTCTGCCAATTCCATCACCTCGGCGACGTGATAAATTCTTTTGCGATGAGGAATTTTCTTTTAAGGCAAGGAAGATTTGGTTTGTGATATAAATGTCGAAATAATGCGATTGAATTACCCTTGCTGAATGTCACGGTGTGCGCTCGCGGGACAGTGCGTATGAAGCCGGATAGACCTGCGAGTTTTTGTACTTTATCCTTGATCCATTTAATGTGAGCAGGAGACGCTGATAGAAAAACGGTGTAAAGCCGCACGCTTCGTGGATAGACAGGGTCGAAATATCTCTTGATAGACCCGTCACCATCCAGATGACCCCTTAAAAAATCAAAGAAGAATTTATCGGGGATTTTCAACTTGCCAAGGCGCTTGGATTTATTCGGCATCAAACCCAATTCGACAAGCCACCGATAGAGAGTGACATTGCCGAATTGGATATGAAGAGAGCTCAATTTGTGTGTATAGCCACTTCGTTTTGTTGAGATCTTGTTTCGAATATTGAGACATTTCTTAAAAGTTTCAATCAAATCTCTATCGTTTGATGTAAAATCAAAGTGCCTCCCGTCGGCAGAGAGCGATCCATCTGTGGTGATCAAGCCGACTGCATAGGCCATGTCGGAACTCCAAACGATTTCTTTTTGCAACGGGTGCATCCTTGGAAAGGAGGAGATTCAAACGTTAGGGAGAGTATAGCAAGCTCCACGAGGGGAGTCAACAATATAACCCCAATTCAATTCCAAATCCGTACCTGAATGTACCACTCGGGTGATGCGCTCGGGTACGGAGAGGGAGCGCGTTACGACTTGCCCCCTCTCGTTTCTAACTGCGCCCGCTGTCCTCAAGGCGGGCATGAGGCGGTAGTTGTTCGTTGGTGCTACTACACCTCCACCACCTCCACGTAGGTACACACCGACACGAACTCGGGACAGGACATGTTGAACCACTGGATCTGTCCGGTTACCTGCTCCCGCAGACCGACAGCATTCTCGCGAATTCCGATGCACCGTCCGTGGAACGAACGACCCTTGGTGAGAGAAACCACCACGGACTTTCCCTCTAGGTCAATGAACTGCCCCATAGGGCACCTACCTTTCTAAGAAAAAATATAGCATACTAGTTAAAATAAGTCAAATTTTTTGCGCGATTCGCTATTTGCGATGCGCGATATGCCATCTACTCCCATACCCGCGCGGTTTTCAAATACCAGAGTCCCGCGCCGAGGAACCGGTCTGCGGGTTCGTTCATGAGCGCCGGGGAGACCCCTTTCAGGTCTTTCGTCGCAAGATAGAGATAGTCGGGAGAATAAAGGAAGATTGCCGGAATATCGCCCGAAATGATTGACGCGGCGTCGCGCACGTCATGCATCCGCTTCTCTTCGTCGGTTGCCTTGCGGATGTTTTCAAGCAGAGTATCCACCCGCTTGTTGCTGTAAAGCGAGAGGTTGCGCCCGGGCGAGAAACGCTCGTTTGAACTCCAGAACGGGTAGAGGTCAAACGGGGGATTCAGCACGTTTCCGAAAAGAATCGCCTGGTAACTCCTGTTTTTTATCATCTGGTTCATTTCTTCTCCGAGCGGCACCACCGCGAGCGTCACCTTCGCCCCAAGCGGTTTCCATGCCGCGATAAGCTCTTCCGCAGTACGCACGAGGAACGGGAGGTCTGGTACGGTGAGCGTGAACTCAAGGGACGCCTTCCCGCTCTTCAACTGTTTCTCGCGGACATCGCTGTTTCCGGCGGCGTCGCTGCTCGTGGCGCGAGAGGGGAGCCGCCACCCGGCATTCTCAAGCGCGGAAACGGACGACGTGGCTACTTCCCGCACATCGGAATCCATTTCGGGGAGCACATCGGGCGGAACGGGGCCGTTCACGGCGCGCGCGCGGCCGTCAAACACTTCCTTAAGGATTTTTTCGGTTACGGGAAACGCCGCATCGTTTAACGCTTTTCGTACAACGGGATCTTTAAGCGCAACGCTCTGGCTTTGGTTGAAGAAAACCGCATAGTAGCTCGGGATGCGGAACGAGAAAAGGCGATAGGGCCGTTTGATGTCGCCGAGCGCGAGCGCATCCGCGAGAGCCATGCCGTCCACCGATCCGCTATTGAACGCGGCAACAAGGTCTTTGCGGTTAGGGAAAAACGTTGCGGTAAATCCGGAGATAAAGGGCGCCTCGCCCGCATAGTGTTCATTTGCCGCAAGGCGGTAAGAGCGGAGGAATCCATCCGGCTGTTTTTCGTACGCGGAGAATTGGTAGGGACCGCTTCCTACGGGTTTCAGATTGTAGTCGGAAAGCCGCCAATTTGCCGCGGGAATTTCCGCGAACAGATGCTTCGGGACGGGATAGAGCGCCTTCAGGTTTTCCGCGAAAGAGGGATAGGGAGCGCCGAGATTGAACTGGAGCTCAAGCTCGCTTGAACGGCTTACCGCAACTCCCTGCCAGCTTGTCGCAAGAGGAGAACGGTGTTCCGTGTCCTGTATTTTCTGCACCGTAAAAATCACATCGTCGCTCGTGAGCTTCCGCCCGTCCGACCACGTGAGATTCTCTTTGAGGCGCACGCGGAATATGCGTCCCTGCTCGTCCATATCCACCTTTTCCGCAAGCGTGTCCAGATTCGCGAAAAGCAGGCGCACCAGACCCCGGTCTATCTCGGTCGCGGCGAGCACGGGGTTCACGAAAGACGGCTGGCCTACGAACCCCTCGGCATATTCGCCTCCGCGGGCCGGCGCCACATTTGTGGAGGTAATAAATATAAAAAGCGCGAGCGAGAGCGCGGACGCGACGCCTAACGCCACGGCGGCGAGGAACGCGCGCCGTTCGCCGAAGGTGAATGCGTCAAAAATCTTTCTTATCATAATGGCTAACGCCCCTATCGCGGACATACGCAGACACATCGCGCCTTTGAGGAAAATCACACGTTCGTGTGAATGGCGCGATGGCGCAGACCAACGCGGAAAGGGACAAATAACTTATTACTTGCCTATTCTATCATTTTATACCCGTCATCTGAAATCTACCCCACTAATTGCGCGAGCGCGAGCACTACGAAGAGAATGGCGAGCACGATCGTGCTTCCGAAAATAATCCGCTCAAATCCGCGCCGGGTCTGATAGAATCCTCCGCCCCCGCCGCCAAAAATACCCGAGAGCCCCGCGGAACGCTCCTGAAGGAGGATAAGCGCGATAATGGCGATGGAGACGATGATTTGGAGAATGGCGAGCATAATGGAATGACTAATTTCTAATTGACCTAATGACTAATTCTTTGTGAACGCGTGGAATATGAGGTTTACGGCGCTTAAGAGCAAGGAAGCATAGATAAGCGGCGCAACTCCGACAATACTAAGGTTTTGGAAGAGAATGTCAAGGATAAGGAGAATGATCATATTCACGAGCACGACTCCGAGTCCGAGCGTAATGACGATAACCGGCCCGAGAAGCAGTTTTAGCAAGGGCTTGATAATGAGGTTGAGCGCGGTAAGAACGATTCCGACGGTAAGGAGTTCGGTAAAGTTCCCCGAGAGGAACACGTGCGGGATGAACCGCGCGGCAAGCCACAGGCCGAATATGTTCGCGGCAACCGCAGCGGCGATTTTGAGGAGGGATTTCATGGGTCTACAAATGTACCAATATG
>MHLB01000039.1:0-3384 GCA_001818895.1 Candidatus Liptonbacteria bacterium RIFCSPLOWO2_01_FULL_53_13 | reverse complement strand
TATCCAGCAAATCTTGCCCCGTCATCTCCGGCGGCTTCGGAACGTTCATGAGCGCGAGGACGGTGGGCGCGACATCGGCAAGAACGCCCGTCGTCTCGTTTTTCAAGTTTTGCCACCCCAAAAACTTCCTTCCCTTGAATTCCGCCCCGATAAGATATACGGGAACGGGGTTCGGATCGTGCTGGGTTTCGGTTCTGCCAGTCATGGGGTCAAGCACCTGTTCAAGATTGCCGTGGTCGGAAGTTATGATGACCGTGGCGGAGACGCCCTCCGCGGCGCGGAGCACCTTGCCTATTTCCTCGTCAATGATTTTTGCCGCCTTGACGGACGCTTCATAATTCCCCGTATGCGCAATGGTGTCCGGATTTGAGTAATTTACCAGTACGAAATCAAACGCCTGATTTTGAATTGCCTCCACAAGGCGGTTCGTGATCTCTCCCGCCATGAGTTCCGGGTGCTCCTCGGGATTCGCAGACTTGAGCGAGGGGACGAACACGCGGTACTCGTTCTGGAACGGCTGTTCCATGTGGCCGTCAAAAAAATAGGTGACGTGGGCATACTTATAGGACTCCGCGAGCCGAAGCTGGCTTTTTCCCGCGTCCGCGAGAATTTTCCCGAGCGGGAGCTCTACGGAGTCCGCGGGGAACGCCATCGGCGCCGGCACATTGTCCTCGTAGCGCGTCATCGTTGCCGTGAAGACGTTCGCGAACTGCGCAGTCGGAAATTTATTGAACGAAGGCACGATGAACGCCTCGCTCAACTCGCGGATGCTATCCTCGCGATAATTGAAAAATATCACCGCATCCCCGTCTTTGACGCACCTTTCTTTCTGTATTACGGAAGGAGGGAAAAATTCCTCCGACATATTCCTTGCGGAGAACGCCGTAAGCGCGCCTGCGAGGTCATGCGCGTCCGCGCCGCTTTTCCCCACGATGCAGTTATACGCCTGTTCCACGAGCTGCCAATTCTGTTCGCGGTCCATCGCGTAATAGCGCCCCACGAGCGTCGCGAGGCACTCCTCTCTTTTTGACACCCGCTCAAGGAGGGGCGCGAGCGAGCCCGGGGGGCTGTCAATGCCGTCGGCAAAAAGATGGAAGGCGACCGGCACCTGTTCTTTCTCTCCCATCAAGATAAGCGCGTTCAGGTGCGAAAGCGAAGCGTGCGTGTTCGCTTTCGTGAGAAGCCCCACCAGGTTTACCTTCCCGCCGTTTCCGCGCGCGTGGGCGAATGCTTGTTTCAAGGCCGGATTTTCAAAAAACGAGCCGTCTTTTATCGCAAGCGTGATCTTCGGATAATACTGGTACACCACTTTGCCGGCGCCGAGCGTGAGGTGGCCCACTTCGCTGTTCCCAACCTCTCCCCACGGGAGGCCCACCGAAATGCCGGATGCCTGCAAACTCCCCATAGGATAATTCGCCTCAAGGTATTTGAAGGTCGGAAGATCAGCCACATAAATGGGGTTTGAGGAGTCGTTCCTCCCGATGCCCCACCCGTCAAGCACGATAAGGATAACCGTTTGCCGCATGGGGGTATTGTAACAGAGAATAGACAGGTTTCGCTATGCGCTTCGCGTGGTACGGATATTTTTCCGGCTGAAAAATTCCTCATGCTCCCGCCGTCGCGGTCCGCGAGCCCCCGCGAAGCGCATAGCGAAACCCGCCAAAGAGGGAGAGGTGACAGACTTAGAGGCGAGTCCTCATGCGCTGTGCATATCCTGTTTTTGAGAAAGCGAGCGCGCAAGGTAAAATATCAGCATCTCTTATGGCCAACGAAACATTGCTTGCGTACATTAAAGATTGCCGGGCAAAAGGCATTAGCGACGACAACATCCGCCTTGCTCTTTTGAAAAGCGGATGGGCTACGGCCGATATTGACATCGCATTTCGCGGGGATGCGGGCGGGACGCCAAACGCTCCCCAAGCTCCCGCGTCGCCCGCGGCTTCATCTCCCGCCGCCTCTCCCGAGGTCCCGCTCAAGAACTCTCTTTACCGCTCGCAGTTTTCTTCACCTCTCCCACAATCATCTTCGTACCGGATTCCTTCCGCACAAACTCCCCGGAAAAGCCGCAGGATATTTTTTTATAGCGGCATCGTCGCCATACTGCTTCTTATAGGAAGCGGGCTTGCCTATGGCTACACCACAAGCCGATGGCCGTTCAGCGCTTCAGACGAAACGCTCATCCGCGAGCTTCCCTTGAAACTTGAGGCCATCAGTTGGACCGAATACAGCTCGCTCTTTTCGTTGAACGTTGAACCGCGCGACGCTGACGCCAAACCATTCGATCAATCTATGGTCGTTGGCGAGTTCGGTGGCGTTACCGCCATGCTGTTTGAGCCGAGCTTCTACGGCTTTCTTCCCACCGATACCGCGATTGAGATCAATGCAACCGGCGCATCACGGACGGAAGGGGAAAAAAATCGGGATGCGGAGTTTCAAGTGGGCGGCAAAGTTAAATTCGGCGATTTGCAAATAGAAGCAGGCATCGATTTCATAACGAAAGAGGGCGTCTACTATGTGCGCGTGAATAAGGCTCCGGCGCTTTTCTTTGACCTCACGCCCGTTCGCGGGAAGTGGATAAAGATTACCGAAGACGATTTGAAAAGTAGAGAAGGGTTCGGTTACTACTCTTCATTCGTGGGCGGGTTTGCGCAAGAGATGGACGAAGATCGCGCGCGGGCGGAAACCATCCCCGCGCAACTGAGAGATCTCTACGCGCTCGCGCTCGATGAGTCGCTTATCTCCATAACGCCTTCGGGACGCGATGGAAAAATGCGGCAGTATCGCGTGCACGCGGATCGCGAGAAGATAGTGCCTTTCTATAAGCGTGCTACGCGCGAACTTGCGGCAAAGTACGGCACATCAACGATCGTAACCGCCGACGCCGAAACCGAGAAATATTTGGCGAGCGAAGAATTCACGAAATTGTTCGCGTACCTTTCCGACAATACGGAACTGAATTTCTGGCTTGATGCGCGGACGGGGTATCCCGACCGCGCGGAGTGGTCGTTCCGCATGGCGCCTCCGGATTCCTATGCGAAATTCGCCGGCAAACAATTTCGGACCCGTTTCCAGATCGCGTTCTCCGATATCAATAAATCTTCCACCGTTGAAACGCCGCAGGATGCGATTTCCCTTGACGATGCGACCGCCGCCATCTCGGGGGTGACAAAAGAAGAATATCTTGCAAGCCAGCAAATATCCCGCATAACCTCATTGCGCTATCGCCTTCGAGATTTTAAAAGCCAGTACGGCGCGTTTCCCGCCGCGCTTAGCGAACTTACGCTTACCAGGCGGGAGTTGACCAAAAAATACGGTTCCACCTCTCAAATGTCATCGTACTATAACGACGAATATTACCAGGCCATGAAATTTATGGAGACGGTA
>MHLB01000038.1 GCA_001818895.1 Candidatus Liptonbacteria bacterium RIFCSPLOWO2_01_FULL_53_13 | reverse complement strand
GGCCTACGATTGCGGACAGATTATTGCAGTCGCTTATTCTCGCGCAGGAAGCGCTTGCGCAGGCTAATGCGCGCTGTTTCGCGACGATTGAGGCGGACAAGAAACGGTGTCGCGAACTTCTGGAGCGGTCGTCCGCATACGCCGCATACCTCATACCGAAGCTCGGCTACGACGCGGTCGCCGCGCTCGTAAAAGAATCTCTGCGCCGGGACATCACTCTCCGCGAACTTGCTTTGCAGAAAAAACTGCTTACCAATAAAGAATTTGATGCTCTCACTGGCATATAAAGGAATTCTGAAGCCGATCTTGTTCCGTTTTGACCCGGAGGACGTACACGACTTCTTTATGTCCACCGGGGAATGGCTGGGGAGACATTCTTTTACGCGCGCTCTCACCGCGCTTCCCTACAATTATCGCGGACCCGACATCTCCAAAGTCGTGGACGGCGTCCGTTATCGTACCCCCGTATTACTCTCGGCCGGCTTTGACTATAACGGACGGCTTACGCAAATCCTTTCCTCGGTCGGATTCGGCGGAGAAGAAATCGGCTCGGTGACGGCGCGCCCCTGCGAAGGCAATAAACGCCCGCGCCTCATGCGCCTGCCGAGGTCAAAAAGCTTAGTGGTCTACAAGGGGCTTCGGAACGACGGCGTGGATGCGATTATGAAGCGTTTGAAATCAAAAGAACGCGTGAAGGATTTCGTGATTGGCGTGAGCATCGCGCGGACGAACGACGCGCAATCGGCGACTACGGAGACGGGCATCGCCGATTACTATACTTCGCTTGAAAAGTTCACGGATGCCCGCGTCGGCGACTACTACACTATCAATATCTCCTGTCCCAATGCGACCTGCGGGGAAACGTTTATTGACCCGGCCGCGCTTGAACCGCTTCTTGACGCGCTTGATGAAATTCCCACGCTCGTGCCCCGCTATATTAAAATGCCCATCAGCGTGCCGATGGAGCAATTTGACGCACTGCTCGCGGTCATCGCGGAGCACGAAATAAACGGGGTGATTATCGGCAACTTGAACAAACACTACAACGAGCTTGCGTATCCCGACGAGGCGCCGAAGGAATATCACGGCGGGTTGAGCGGAAAAGTGTGCTTCACGCGCTCAAACGAGCGCATCTTGCGCACCAAGCAAAAATACGGCGATGCGCTCACCATTATCGGTTGCGGAGGGATTTTTTCACCCGAAGACGCGATGGAGAAATTCCGCCTCGGCGCGGATCTCCTACAGCTTATTACCGGAATGATATTTGAAGGCCCGGGGTTGATAAAAGATATTTGCAAAGAATACGCAAAAAGACAACTAGTCACCAGTCACTAGTCACTATTTGCTCTTCTTCCACTCCACTATCTTCCCCGCCTCGCGTTCAATTTGTTCCGCTTTGCGGAGTGTTTCTATCTGCGCGGGAGTTAAGATGCGGTGATGCGGAGCGCGGTCGAGCGCATTAGATATGCTCCAGAGTTCTTTTTCGGAAGTGATCCAGCTTTTACTTCGCAGTTTTGAGAGGTCAAACGGGTCCGAATAACTGCGGAGCGTTTTTTTGCCGTTGTCCAGAAAATATTCGTGGAAATACGACATCGCGAGTTCGTGGATATTCCGGTACACGGGTTCACGGTAGCGGAGCACCGCGTGGTTTGTTTTGCTTACCGCGCCCCAGCGCCCGTGCGCCCGAAAGAGCGCGACCACGTGCTCGTAGTCGTCACTCGTGGTTTTGAGGTCCAGGAGCAGGGGCTTTTGCCCATGGAGCCAAAACGCGGTCGCGGCCAAAAGCGCGCCTTCTATGCAGTGCGCCTTCCGCTCGCGCAGAACCCTGCGGGGCGACATCAACGTGTCCCCTTTCCGTTCGAAATTAAACTGAATGCGGTTCAAAAAATCCTGCACCTTCGCGGGCGTCGCGAGGCGTTTCAGGGTTTTGAGTTCGTTTTTGGTGAAATTGGACATGGAACGCTAAAAATGAATTCCCTTATTCCAATGTTCTTGAGAACATTGGAATAAGATTACACTACCTCTGTTTGATAGCATTGTTCGCAATAGACAATATACGGCGAGTCGGGCGGGTACGTCGTCTGCATTTCTTTTCCGCACTTGGCGCACGCGCGCGGATGGAGCTTGAGCGCTCCTCTGCGCCGGACACGGTCCATATGGCGGCAGTTGAAGCATTTCCGCGGGATGGGGATAAGCGCCCTCCGGTACATATCAAGCTCCGGCTTGATGAGGCGATAATTTCGCCCGCATTCAACGCATGCAAGTATTTCATCAAGAATCGTGTCCGGCACATCCTTGATGTGGTCGGGAATCTGTTCCGGCTTCAATGTTTCCTTGCCTCTTGTTTGCGGAATGTCCTCTTCCCAGCGGAACCCTTCCGCGAGCGCCTGCTCCTTCGTAAGCGGGTAATTTTCCTGCGCCAAGGTTTCGTTATAGGCGAAGAATGCAAGTTCGGGCGGGAAAAACAGCCCATAAAGATTCTTTGACTTCAATTCGTCTACGATATGCGCGCGGATTTTTTCGTACTCCTCCTTTTCATAGCGTTTGTTCAAGATACAATATTTCCCGTTGCGCACGCTGTCGCATCCTACGCAGTTTTCGCTCGCGCGCGCGGCGAAGCAATATGCAATATCGTGCGAGTTATCCGCCCACCAGACACCGATATAGCGTTGTCCCGTGCCCGCGCCTACGCACTCAAGAAGAAGCTCAGAGTTTCTCCCATGACCGACAAGGTCGTAGCAATCCTTGGCGAATTTCGACGAAAAACTATAATGCACATCCTCACATTCGGTTGCCTCAAAACAAGAAATGCAACTCTTTGATTCAAAAAGATAATTGCCATAGGAATTCACCGATTTCAGGTTGTTGTTCTCGCGCATCGGAAACTTAAGCGCGTGCGCTTCAAATTTCTTTTTCACATCTTCTATTTTTTCATAGCTTCCCGTAATTTCCGATACGCGTTTCTTCCAGTCCTCTTTCGTGAGCTGTTCGTTGAAGAAACGATATGAGGCATTTCGCATATTCACGCACCCGAAACAATTCTGGCACCCGCTGCAATTCAAGAGAAACCACGAATCAAGGCACCCCACGACATTCTGCCCGTATGCAATACCGGCGCTTTTATGCACATTGACCCCTTCATAAACACGCTCAATCCCGTCGCCGAAATACGAGTCAAACACGTCTTTATCTTTTGCCAGTCCTCGCGAATACGCGCAATTTTCGTTATGAGGACCGGAATTGAAGATAAGATAGCAATCCTTGTTCCCTCCCGCGAAGTTGCAATATTCGCTATTAATGTTGGAACCTATGTCGGAATTACTATACATCGCTATCTTTGGAACCTTTTTGATAAGCTCCCCTACTTGGTTAAAAAATGGCTTTTCAGGGTCATAATCCATTGCATATTGGAACGGGTCCCATTTGTCTGAATACCAGCAGTCATAGCAATAAATGATGTATGGCGAGTTCGGGTTATACATTGTAATGACCGACTGCCCGCAGAGCTTGCAGGTATTTTTATAGAGCGTGCGCTCGTTTCGCCAGACAAGCTTGCGCTTCATCCGGCAATCGGGGCATAGGACCGGCACCGGCACCTGCATTTTTTCATAGAACGCGCAGTCGGTGGCGTCCACCACAAACGAACTCTTACAGTTCTGACATTGTTTGATTTCCTGATTCATAGCGTACACCCCCGACGCCCCCGGGGTCGGGGCCCCGACTTTACGTCGGGGTTCTCGCAAATATGATTATCCGAGGAGTTCATAATGGAATTGTATCATTTATTCCGTAAAGTTCCTCGCGGGGTTGAGTCGCCCCAGCTTCTCCTTTTGGCTCTAGAGAGAAGCGCTATGAGGCCTCATAGCGCTCGCACATTACTTCAATCTCGTACGTAAGGCGGCTATCAATAACTACAGGTTATCATATGATAACCTGTAAATCGATAGATTTTTCAAGGTATTAGAGAATTGCATCATCTATTTCGGAAAGTTCCTTTTCTATGATTCTGCTCACAGAATTGGAATCCGACGGTTTATCAAAAAGGAATCTCCCGCGGAATTTCTTGTTGCTCAAGAACAACGGCATCCAATGTATGTCGTCAGGCCACATTTCCTCGAACGGAATCTCATCAACGTGGAACCATTGCGGCTTCATTTCTTCGCTTTCAACCGGCTCTCCCGAAAAATCGTCCGATTTGAAAATGTGCACCTCCAGAATTTCAGGATTGTTCTTGAACGCAAATTCTATGATACCGATTTCGTCTAGATTTTTAATCTCTATTCCTGCTTCTTCTCTCATCTCTCTTTTTGCGGCATTTTCAATCGTTTCACCTCCCTCCACCTTTCCGCCAAACCCGTTCCATCTCCCCGCTCCGAACCCGCGCTTTTTCATCCCGAGCAATACGTTCGGGTGCCGGTGAATGATGCAGAGCGTCATCAATTTTTTCATGTTTCCCTTATTTCGAGAATAAGCGGTAAGTGATCGGAAACAACAACATCCGCAACTTGGAAATACCGGAGATCAACGCCGGACACCAAAGCATAATCGGAAAACGGTATTCTCTTTTTGTAGAGATTGCTCCTCGTAGAGGCAACACCGAACTCTTTAATAAGATTTCTCATTCCTCGTTCAAGAATTGCCATGCTTTGAATATCGGGCAACATATTAAAATCACCGACGACAACTTGCTCACAATCCATTTTATCAAGAAATTTTCGTAAGATTCTTGATTGTTCCAGGCGCTCTTCAGTATCTCCTTTTCCTTCTGCCTGCCAAACACCATGAAGATTGCCTATGAGAATATCTTTGTTATTGTTTCTTAACCGAACATGATTGAAGTTTCCCGTGATGGTGACCTCTAAATCTTTCGCAAACCGGCTATCGGGCATGTACGTATGCATCTCACCGGAATCAAGAATTTTAATGCCTTTGCGTATAAAAATTGCCTGGCCGACTCTCAGTCCCGGCTCTAATTCATTGCCTTGAAACCAGCTACCTTCAGGCGCCAACATGGGGTAGGCCGTAAATTCGGAAAGCAGAGAAGAAATTACTTGAAAAATATTCCGGTATTCTCCTTGCGAACCGATTTTCTCTTCAGTGCCGAAAAGCAGTTCTTGGAAACAGAAAATATCGGTATCAGAGGCCTGCTTTTTCAGGAAAGCCATTAATGGCTCAAACACGATGCCTGCCCAAATATTTAATGAAATTATTTTCATAGCTATTCACCTACCCCACCCGAACTCGCAATATCTTTCTCCTTTCAGATAACACTCAATCGCGGCTCTGATATAGGGAACGGTATTTTCGGGCAATTGGTTCAAGGGAAACCATGATAAATCGTCGCACTTGTTCGGTTCCATGTTTTTAATATCGCCAGTCCAATCTTTTATGGTAAAAAACAGGTCCATTCTCTCATGGTCTCCGCACCATCGGTGCATCGTGAGAACCAGCTCCAATCGTCGTTTTTAATTTTTACCCCGCCTTCTTCAAGCGCCTCTCTCGCCATCTCCTCTCTCATGGTTTTTCTCCCGTCCGCATGGCCGGCAACCAAACTATATTTTCCGTCTTCATATCCTGTATTTGCTCTCCTCGATAGCAAAATCTTTCCGTCTCGGACGAATAAGGCGTACACGGAGGAGATTAACTTGAATCGTTCTTTGTCTCCCATGGCAATGTTTATATTTCTTATCAACAACATCCTTACATTCTCAAGTTTTTAAGGATGTTATTATCGCCCGTGGCATGTTTTATATTTCCTCCCGCTTTCGCACGGGCAATCCGGATTTTGCGCAAAGAAATGCTTGTTGGCGGGGAAGAGATTTTCAGGCAAGTTACCGAGGTTGAACCATTTCATTTCTTTGCATTTATTAGGTTCTGCGATGCGGGGTTCGCCGGAGTACGTAAGCGCTTTCACGTGCACGGTAACATAGTGCTTCTCCTCTTCGGGATACACGTCGCTTGTCACCCCCATTATTTCTATGTCGCCCACTTCTACCCCGCTCTCTTCTTTTGTTTCTCTTTTGGCAGTATCGGAAAAAGTTTCGCCATATTCCATATGCCCGCCGGGCGGGGACCACGTCCCGTTCCCATGAGGACTTGTCCTTAGCAAAAGCAACAACTCGCCTTTTTGGTTTATAAGATACACTCCTATTGCTCCTTTTGGCCTCAATTCTTTGCTCATGAAATTGTCGTCTTTCCTGCAAGCAGAATAATTTTTCTAAAAATTTCCAAGTAATCTGGCTTCAATTGGGTAGGAATAAATCTTTTCCTTTCCTCTTCAGTTAAAGAAAAAATCTTTTCAATCGGCCATGCTTCAAATTTAATCCCTCCATCTTCATCTTTTTCGGCCTGCAAGTTTTTAATTTCTCCCCGGAACAAATATGCAAAGAGTGCTACAAGGTGATGATTTATAGTGTTCGTTATTTTGTCCGGCGTAGGGCCAAACTTTTTTATTGCGAGGGGCTGCAATTCATTCGATTGAACATGTATTCCTGTTTCTTCGCACGTTTCGGCAATCGCCGCTTGGATATAGTCCTGGCCTATCTCAACGTGGCCTCCCACTGTTGCATCGAATAAATTCGGGTTGGTTTCTGCGTCTTTTCCTCTAACTTGGAAAATTATTCTTTTGTCCGGCGTATAAAACCATACATGGATGATGCGGTGCAAAAGTCCGTCGCGGTGAATCTTTTGCCGCGTTTCTTCCCCAATAACATTTCCCCGTTCATCAACAATATTCAATCGGTTATTGTCCATGGCGCTTTTTGATTTCATTCCTCCTTTCCTAAAGGAGGTGGCGAAATTTCATGAGCCGGAGGATTTCGTAAATCCCTCCCCCTCCGGGGTACTCCCTTTAAGAAAGGGAGAATAAATTTATTTTCATTCCTATTTTCCATGGCACTTTTTATACTTCCCCGACTATCAATAGGTACTCTCCAATGGATAAATATCCCATCCGATTTCTTCGTAAGGGTGCGCTTTTTTAATTGCGGCGAGCACATGGGCCAATTTTTTACGCTCGCACACAACTTCAATCCTCTCTTCCGCAACCGATTTAAGCTTTCCGATCTTTCCGATACGCGGGTGCGCTCCTTTTTCCGGCTTGAATCTCCCCGTGCCCTTAGAAGAAAAACTGCAAAAGCTGTAATTACCGATCTTTCCGGCGCCTGCTTTGCCTATAGCTTCCCGCAGCGCATCAGCATGGCTTTCGGGAACGTTCACTGCAATTTTTACGTATTTATTTTTCATGGCGCTTTTTGGATTTATTTCCGTGTGCGTAGGAATTAGAACATTTTCCCGCCCTTTGGCACTCCCTTTGTCGGACTTAACAATACCACATCGCCGTTCTCATCCGGCAATCCCAGTGTAAGGATTTCTGATACAAAAGGGCCAATTTGTTTGGGAGGAAAATTTACTACTCCTATAACTAATTTTCCAATCAATTCTTCTTTTGAATAATGTTTTGTGATTTGCACAGAAGAATTCTTGATACCGATTTCTGCACCAAAATCTAGTGTCAGTTTATAGGCGGGTTTTCTCGCTTCTGGAAAATCTTCTGCTCTTACAATTTCCCCTACTCGTATATCCACTTTCTCGAAATCTTGATAATTAATCATGGTTTTTTTGAGTTTTTATTTTCGCATCCGCAAGGATTACTTGATGATTCCCCTATTAACCAGATCTGGGATTATCTTATTTCTGATAATTGGAGATACCTTCTGATTCGCCGCATCTTCTTTGTCTATCCAGTGGAGCGCGCCAATTTCTGTAGATGGTTTCAGCTTGCCGATCAACTTTCCCTCATATAATCGAATCATCACGTCTCGTCCCGGCGCAGCAGATACATCAGTATATTCTCCGATCAACTTGAGACCATTCACATCAATGTCGCAATCCAATTCTTCTTTTATCTCCGATTGTAAACACTCAATGTCCGATCTTTCTTCCAATCTTCCGCCAGGCATCAAGTATTGCGTAACCGATTTGTCCGTATATTTATCGCCTGGCTCGCAGACCAAAAATCGTTTTGCATCTTCGCTTAGTACCAACAATCCGATTTTATTATAGTAAGCCATCTTGTTTATTCTTACGCCCAGTGGCATTTTTTGATTTTATCTCTCATTGATTCTTACTCTCATAAAACATTTTAATGCATCTATCGAGTTCTCTGACGAGATTCCATTTTAGAGCATCGTGCGGCGAAGCCCATCGGTACTCTTTGTGTTCTTTGGCGCTTATCTCAACTTGAGGCCGCTCGTTTAATTTTGTCCGGAACATATGATAGACAAAATGATATTCCGGATATTTCACGTACACTTTAGTTAGATATTTGAGTTGCGACGGAGAAATTTTTTGCCCCGTTTCTTCTCTGATCTCTCTTATCATCGCATCCAATTTATCCTCCCCTTTATCCATCTTACCGGCAGGTACGCCCCATCTGTTTCCCTCAGACTTATCGCCATGACGGCGCAGAAGAAGAATTTTTCCGTCATGTTCCACATAGCAACTTACGATTTCAAAACGGGGACTAAATTTCTTGGGAGGATTTTTGTAAATCATAGCTCTTATTTTCCATGGCGCTTTTTGGATTTATTTCTGTTGGCGCAGAAATTCGCCATCTTCTAAATAAATCACAGCATTGTTCTTTAGCGCCTCAAGCGCTTTTGGCAATCTCTTTTTTAATCTTTCGTTCAACAATGGCAGCGCATTCTCAATCTTCATAAATTTGTATTCAACGATTTCTTTTCCATCCACTTTTATCTCCTTTATCTCATTTTCGTTCAGTTTTCCGCCGAAAAAGATGAATTTTAAGCTTTCTCCCTGCCCGACGCCATTTAACAGATAGTCAACGCACAAAAGCTCGGTCTCCTTCAAATCAATGCCGATTTCTTCTTTCGCCTCTCTTATACATGCATCTCTTGGCGATTCGTTTTCATCAACCACGCCGCCGGCTATTGACCAGTAATCTTTATAGCTTTGTTTCACGATAAGAACTTCGTCGTTCTCATTCAAAATCAGCGCTCCGGCGGCCATCCTTTTCTTCGGCAGATTTTTATAGTATTCGCTGATCATATTTCAATTTTATCTTCTATACCCCATGGCACCTTTTGTATTTCTTCCCGCTTCCACATGGGCAGGGGTCGTTGCGGCCCACCTTCGTAGACGCGGATATACGCGGATCTATCTGCGCTGATCTGCGCGGATGCGAATCCGCGTTCATCTGCGATTTTAATTTAAAAATGTTGGAGAACACCCATCCGTTGAAGTTCTGCCAAAACCCGCTATAGAGCTTTTTCGCGTCGTTCCGGTATTCCGCGAGCGGGTCGTGCTGGCCGTAGGCGCGCAAGCCCACCGACTCGGAGAGCGCTTCGAGATTCTCCAGATGCGACATCCAAAGAAGGTCAAGCACGCTCAATACCCCTTGCGCCGCCTGAGGGTTCGTTCCCACCTCCGCGCTTCTTTGCGCGAGCATTTCTTTTATAGTATCCAGTATGACTTCCGGCTGCATATCGTCGTTTACCTCCAACTTCCCTATCCCCGACTCCTCAAATCCCTTCTTTAATTCTTCGGCGACGTTTCTGCCTTCGGGATTGCTTATGAGCAGGTTCACGACGCTTTCCGCATAGGCAGACGAAGCGTCAAGAATAATCGCGGCGAGCTCGCCCTTGTGGACGCTTTCCAGTACGTCTTTCCGTTTTTTATAGACGGCGCCGCGTTGTTTGTTCAAGACATCGTCGTATTCAAGCAAGTGCTTGCGCGTATCAAAGTTCGCGCCTTCCACCTTCGCCTGCGCCTCGGCAACCGATTTTGACACGAATCCCATCTGAATCGGCTCGTCGTCCGGCAGGTCAAACCGCTCCATAAGCGACCTCATCCGGTCTCCGCCGAAAATACGCAGAAGGTCGTCTTCCGCCGAGAGAAAGAAT
>MHLB01000037.1:3541-9096 GCA_001818895.1 Candidatus Liptonbacteria bacterium RIFCSPLOWO2_01_FULL_53_13 | reverse complement strand
CGGAAAATTCGCCTTACAAACAAGACAAGTTTTCGTAGCGAGAGGCATAGAATTATGAACGCATTTCCCGTTCCGTCGCGCGTTTTTTGAGCGCGTCGCGCTTATCCTTTTTGTTTCTCGCGCGGGCGAGCGCGAGCTCAATTTTCACAAATCCTTTTTCGCCGAAAAGCTTGAGCGCGACGAGCGACAGGCCTTTTTCGTGAAGCTTGCCCGTGAGCGCGCTGATTTCCTGTTTATGCAAAAGGAGCCGGCGCGTGCGCGCCGGGTCGTATTCTTTCGGAGCGTTTTTCGGCTGGTACGGGGGAATATCGGCGTTCACGAGCCATGCTTCGCCCCCTCGGATGAGCGCGTAGCTTCCTGAGAGGTTCGCTTTGCCGGAACGCACGCTTTTTACCTCGTGCCCCTCAAGCTCAAGCCCCGCGCGGTAGGTCTCAATAAAGTCATAGTCAAACCGCGCGCGGCGGTTTTCGGAGAATAGTTGCATATCCCCATTGTATGAGGACAAGTGACAAGTGACAAGTGACAGGGAAAAACGAGGGAATAAAAAATGGGCGGGCTGGTATCACACACGTCCATGATGCGCAAGGTCGGATTATGTAGTTGGCCTCTCTGGACGAGTCGTGCAGACGAATCTGTCGAGGCGCTATCCCCGGAATAGATCCGAGCTCGGAGGACCTCCGAGTAACCCGCTTACTTGCCCAGCCCGCGCCGGTATTCTATGCGTGCGCAACCGCATCGTCAAGATTGGATGGACAAAGAAGCAAGTGGATTTTTAAGGCGGATTTTAGTAAGGTTAAAGCAATGATTCGCGAACAAATTGAGGAAATTTTGGCGAAAGCGGCGCCGGAGGGGGCTGCCATAGAACTTTCCGTTCCCGAGCGGGAGGAGTTTGGGCATTACTCAACGAACGCCGCCATGCGGATGGCGGCGCGCGGATTGTCGCGGAAGGGAGCGGCGGATTACGCGGATAAACTTAAGGCGAAAATTGAGAAGATTGCCCCGAAGGGATTTTTTGAGAAAGTGGAAGTCGCTCCGCCGGGGTTCATCAATTTTTGGGTTACGAAAGAGATAATTCAGAAAGAACTCGGAGAAATTGCGCAGGAGAAAGATGCATTCGGCGAAAATGCCATTGGCAAAAAACAAAAAGTTATCGTTGAGTATTCCTCGCCGAACATCGCAAAGCCGATGCACGCGGGGCACCTGCGGAACACAGTGCTGGGCGATGCACTCGCGAATCTTTATGCCGCGAATGGTTATGATGTCATACGGTGGAACTACCCGGGCGACTGGGGGACGCAGTTCGGGAAATTGATTGCGGCGTATAAGTTGTGGGGAGAAAAAAGCGCGATTGAAAAAAAGCCCATTCAGGAAATGCTTTCGTTGTACGTGCGCTTCCACGATGAGGCGAAACGCGATTCCGCGCTTGAAGAGAAGGGGAGAGAAGAATTCCAAAAACTTGAGGAAGGAGATGAGGAAAATCGAAAACTGTGGGAATGGTTCAAAGAAGAATCGTTCAAGGAATTCAACCGCGTGTATGCCCTGCTTGGAATCAAGTTTGACGTGACGGTCGGCGAAAGTTTTTTTGAGGGCGACCTGGACGGAGTTATCAAGGAGCTCATGGAAAAAGGGCTGGCGAAAGAAAGCGAAGGAGCGCTCATCGTGCCGCTTGAGCAGTTCGGCCTGCCGCCCGCGCTCGCCCGAAAATCGGACGGCGCGAGCTTGTATCTCACGCGGGATATCGCATTGCTTGAGTACAGGATCAAAAAATATAAGCCCGTACGCATTCTGCACATCATCGGCAACGAACAGTCGCTTTATTTCGAACAACTTGCGAAAACCGCCGCGCTGCTCGGCGTACCGGAAAAACAGTGCCCGGTACACGTAAAATACGGGCTTGTGCTTGACGAGGGCGGCAAGAAGTTCGCGACGCGCGAGGGGCGGGCGATATTCTTGGACGAAATAATGGAGAAAGCGATTGCGCTCGCGCGGAATATCGTGGAAGAAAAAAACAGTGAGCTCGGCGCAGAAGAAAAAGAACACATCGCGGAAGCCGTTGCCCTGGGAGCGCTCAAATACACCATGCTCAAGGAGAACCGCACCTCGGACATCACGTTCAACTGGAAAAACATGCTGGACTTCACCGGCGACTCGGGACCGTATCTTCAATATACGTATGCGCGTTTGCGCAGTATCCTGCGGAAGGCGGAAGCGCACGTGTCAAGCGTCAAGTGTCAGGTGTCAAGCTTGGATACGGAGTGCGAACTCGCATTAATTCGGAAACTGGCGGAGTTTCCGCACGCGGTGCGGGTTGCGGCGGAGGCGCTTGCGCCGAACGCGCTCGCACTCTATGCATACGAGCTTGCGAACCTCGCAAACCGATTTTATGAAGCGGAGCCGATTTTGACGGACGAGAATACCGAACGCAAATCAGCGAGGCTTTTGCTTGTGGAAGTTGCCGCGCGCGTACTCGCGCGCGGGCTGGGTCTTTTGGGGATTAAGACGCTGGAGAAAATATAGGAGTAATCGCTAATATCGCGAATTAAGCAAATAATGCGAATAAGCAACGACAGGCCCCACCGTCACGTACGAACGACGGTAGGGCCCTACGAGACTTCGCGCTTCCCCGGCGAGGTGAACTGAACCGTTCCGTTCATGACTCGCAAGAGAGCATCCAAGAACTCCGAGGCGAAGCTCTTGTTTTCTTCCACCACCCCCGTCTTTCCCATGGCGTGGACAGCGACGTGTCCATCGTCCTCCACCGTGACGGTGAGGACGGGGGCCTTGGCGTCTCCGCCGCCAGGATCGACGTAAACGATCAGCCGTCCTTTCATGGAACCTCCTCCGCGCACCCACCACGGCAGGCGCGCTACTGCCCCCATTTTAGGCGTTCCGCGCGAGAGGTCAACCCCGTTAGAGACCCTCGCTCCGGACCAAGCGAGGCAGCCCCGCCATGGCGGGGCTTGTCTCTAACGGGGCGAGGTCCCGTGTTCTGTGGATATAACGCATTGCGTGCTATCCCTTTTAAAATGGTACAATAGAAGAACAATCATGCTCTTAGTCAGCAACGCGCCCGCGGAGGGCAAAAAACTTTCAGAAAAACTCGGCGCGGAATTCTGCGGCATAGAGGAGCGGGAATATCCGGACACCGAGCGGGCGTGCCTCGCCGGCGAGTTCGCGGGGAGAACGGCGGACATCATTCATTTTCTTTTCAACCGGAAGAGAAGTTTTGACGACCAACTTTTCAACCTGCTGTGCCTTCTTGAAGCGTTTGCGAATAAAGATACCACCCGGCTCGTCTTGCCCTACCTGCCTTATTGCCGTTCGCTTCCCGCCCCGCAAGGAGAAATTGATAAATTCGCGATGCTCTTCAACGAACTCAATGCGCACGTGGGGGATATTTTTATCGTTGCTCCTCACGTGAGCGTAGAGAAAATCAGGACTTATGCGAAACGGGAGAATATTTTCCCGATTGATATTGATGCGCAAATCATCGCGCACATAAAAAAATTCGGCGACAACCTTATGCTCGTGTCTCCCGACAAGGGATTTTCCGAGACCGTGAAGCGCTTGTCGGAGAAAAGCGGGATAGATTATATCGTACTTGCGAAAAAGAGAGTGTCTCCGGAGAAAGTAAGCACCGAGTCGGACGACGCAATGACCGAGAAAATTCTGGCGAACAAGGACAAAAAGTTCATCATTATTGACGACATCGTAAGCACGGGGAACACGCTTGTAAAAACCACCGGCTACCTTCAATTCCGCGGCGCGGCGGACACGCAGTGCGTCACAATCCATAACACGTGCCCCGACAGTGTGAAATGCGAGATCATCGTTGCGTCTTCAAATTCGCTTATAGGCGCGCACGCGACGGCGTTTGATATTACGGAGAGCATTTATCAGGCACTTAAAAAATAGTGAGTAGTGAGTATAAAGTATGGAGTATGAAGTATGAAAGGAGGAGCGAGCTCCGCGCCTTTCCATTTTGGGCGGTTTTCTATATAGTACCTGTTGTATGTTTCTTAAAGACGGATTCAATTTACCCCCACACCAGAAAACCCCGCCCGTAACGGCGGGGACGAATGAGATAACATCGCAAAGTGCAAACCAGAAAACCACGAGAACAGACCCGTGGTGTGGGGGTTTACCGCGCATAGAGGAGAAAATTCTCGCGTTTTGGGACGAGCAAAAAACGTTCCAAAAGAGTTTGGAGAAGAACGCGAATGGCGAGGCGTTTACGTTCTACGATGGCCCTCCGTTTGCGACGGGCATCCCGCACTACGGGCATATTTTGGCGTCCACCATCAAAGACCTCGTCGGGCGCTATCAGACGATGAAGGGGCGGTTCGTGCGGCGCAGATGGGGATGGGATTGCCACGGGCTCCCGATTGAAGAGATCGTGGAGCGCAAGCTCGGCATTTCCGGTAAAAAACAAATTGAGGAAATCGGCATCGGCAAATTCAACGAGACCTGCCGTTCAACCGTGCTCCAATACGCCGAAGAATGGGGGAAGATGGTGCGGCGTATCGCGCGCTGGGTGGATTTTGACCACTCCTATAAGACGATGGACCGCGACTATATGGAGTCCGTCTGGTGGGCGTTCAAGCAGATATACGACAAAGGGCTCGTCTACGAAGGGCGCAAAGTACTCCTCTATTGCCCGCGGTGCGAGACGCCCATTTCCAATTTTGAAGTGGCGATGGACAATTCGTATCAGGACGTGACGGAGGAAGCGGTCACTGTTAAATTTCTAATTTCTAATGACGAATTTCTAAAGAAACTTCAAATCCCAAACGACAAGCCGACTTATTTATTGGCATGGACAACAACTCCGTGGACGTTACCAGGGAATATTGCGCTCGCAGTAAACGCAAAAACCGAATACGTTATTGCTGAACACCGAGAGAAAAAAGAAAATATCATTCTTGCAAAAGATATTCATGAGCGTTGGTCTTTTACCCCTATCGTTGATAAGAAGTCCCCAGGTCCATCATGGCAATATCACGATAATCCATATTCAACCATTATTCGGAACATATTCGGTTTTAACCTTGAAGGACTTTCCTACGAGCCGCTCTTTGCGGTCCCGGCGGTTGAAGGCGAAAGATCATACCGCGTATACGCCGCGGATTTTGTGAACACCGAGGAGGGCACGGGCATCGTGCACACGGCGGTTGTCTACGGCGAAGACGACTATCAGCTCGGACTTCGCGAGGAATTGCCCGTCGTGCCTCTTTTGGACGAGAAAGGAAAATTCAACGAGCATGCCCCCGAGCTTATCCGCGGGCAGTATTTCAAAGACACCGAAAAAACAATCAAGGACGACCTTGAAAAGCGCGGGTTGCTCTTTGCGCGCGCGCCGCACACGCACTCCTACCCGCACTGCTGGCGTTGCAGTACCGCGCTTTTCTACAATGCAATTCCGGCGTGGTTTATCAATGTTCAGAAAATCAAGAAAGACCTTATTGCGTCCAACGACAAAGAAATCAATTGGTTCCCCGACCACTTGAAGCACGGCAGGTACGAAAAAAGCGTGGAGGCGGCGCCGGACTGGAACA
>MHLB01000037.1:3212-3439 GCA_001818895.1 Candidatus Liptonbacteria bacterium RIFCSPLOWO2_01_FULL_53_13 | reverse complement strand
GCCACGGCGAGTCGGAAGCGAACGTAAAAGGAGTAGTGAGCGGTTATCCGGAGCCGGGGGAATACCCGCTTACCGAAAAAGGGAAAACAGAAGTGCGCACGATGGCCGAGAAACTGAAAGAAACAGGAGGAGTGGATATCATTTACGCCTCCGACCTTTTGCGCACGAAAGAAACCGCGGAAATCGCGGGGAAAATTCTGAATGCCCCGGTGCATTTTGACCCGCGG
>MHLB01000037.1:0-3193 GCA_001818895.1 Candidatus Liptonbacteria bacterium RIFCSPLOWO2_01_FULL_53_13 | reverse complement strand
GCGTATGGAATGGGAAGTCGGCGACCGAATTTGATAAAGCGTTTCCAAAATCAGGACGCTGGGAGCAAAAAGTTGAAGGAGGCGAAACGTTCCATGACCTGCAGGCGCGGATGGTTGACTTTGTGGCCGAGACGAATAAAGCGAATCAAGGGAAGAAAATTCTTGTGATAAGCCACGGCGACGCACTCTTATTACTCCAGGAATATTTCGGCTCCGAGCGCGGTTATCCGGAATTTGCAGAAGTGTTTTCGCTTGATGTGTCTATCGCCGACCTGCACCGCCCGTATATTGACGAGGTTGTGCTTGAATGCAAATCATGCGGGGGAAAAGCAAAACGCATCCCCGAAATTTTTGATTCATGGGTTGAAGCGGGCTCAATGCCGTTCGCCGAATATCATTATCCGTTTGAGCAGAAAGAAACATTCGAGAGCAGATTGCCGGCGCAGTTTGTCGCGGAATACATCGCGCAGACGCGCGCGTGGTTCTACGTGATGCACGTGATTTCGTACGCGCTTTTCGGCAAGGCGCCGTTTGAGAACGTGGTGACGACGGGGACTATTCTTGCGGAGGACGGCTCCAAAATGAGCAAGTCAAAGAACAATTTCCCCGACCCCTCCGTAGTGCTCGGCAAATACGGCGTGGACAGCTTGCGGTTCTATCTGATGAACTCGTCCGTGATGCAGGCGGAAAACTTGAATTTCAGCGAGCGCGATTTGGAGAAAATATACCGCAAGGTAGTACTTATCTTATCCAATGTCCTTAATTATTACCTAACTTACGCAGACGAACGCAGATTTAGTACGCAGATGAACGCAGATGGAGAAAATCCGCATAAATCCGCGCTCGATCTGTGGATCGAGAGCAGGACGAAAGAATTAGTGAACGGCGTGACGGAACATCTGGACAAATACGATACCGTACGCGCGACGCGGGCAATTGAGCAATATATTGACGACCTCTCTACGTGGTACATCCGCCGAAGCAGGGGGCGGACCGATGGCGCGTTTTTTGACACGCTCCGCGAGGCGTTGCTGACGACAAGCAAGGTGATTGCGCCGTTTATGCCATATATCGCGGAACTCATTTATCAAGAGTTCCGCTCGCAGATAAGCGCGGATATTCATCAGCGCGGATCAGCGCAGATAAATCAGCGGGAATCCGCGCCAACAGAGTCGGTACATTTGGAGGATTGGCCGAAAGCGGAGCCGCTTACCGACGAAGAGAAAAATCTTCTGCGCGACATGGCGGCAATTCGGGAGGTGGCGAGCTTGGGAATGGCGGCGAGAAAACTTAAAAATATTCCCGTGCGCCAGCCGCTCGCAACCTTAAAAATTCGAAATTCGAAACTCGAAATCCGAAACAATTCGGAATTATTGGAAATTCTGAAAAGCGAGCTTAATGTGAAACAAGTTGTGTTTGATGCATCAATCTCACAGGAAGTGGAACTTGATACTGCGATGACCGAAGAACTCAAACACGAAGGTCTTGTGCGCACCCTTGAGCGGTTTGTACAGGAGATGCGCAAAACGAACGGGCTTAAAGTGGGGGAGATGGTCAAAATGACATACGAATCCGCCGATGCGGAACTTGAAAAGGCGCTTCTCGCGATTAATCGAGGCAAAACGTATGTTTCAGAAATAACGAAAGGAAGCGGAGGCGATTTTCAAGCGACGTTCACGCACGAAGGCAAGAATTTAGCGATTGGGCTTGCGAAGCAGTAAACGGCTCAACAGCCGTTGAGCCGTTTAGAGCGCGATTCCCACTGCTTTTTTCACGAGGGCGATTTTACCGGCCAATCATGGCAAGCTTCCTTTCAGCACCTCCTTTCTCAATAAGCCGCCTCACATTTCCGAGGAATGTACTTGCTTCAAGAATCTCTACCAGTACCGGAATATTGTTCTTCGTGAAGTGCACCACAACATTCCCCGCTTCTTCTGCGTGGCTTATCAATCCCGCGTTGGTTTCCCAAGAGAGCACATCCGCTTCGGGTTCGTATTTAATACGTAGTTTATTTTTGCCGTTTGCCATATTGTTGTTTCCGTCCAGGATAGAACGTAATAATTTTCTTTACCCCGAACTCTTCCTTGTATACTACGCGCACCACGCGCGTGCTGTCAAATTCAGCTTGGGCGATGAGAAGCGGTGCGCGGGAACGGTCTATATATTCCGGCATCTCCATCGTTTTTCGCACTTTCCGTTCAGATATCCTAAACCCGTGGCGGCGCAGGATGCCGAATTTTTCTTGGGCGTGTTTAGTGAAAACAATCTCCATCTAAATCGCTATTCCGACTTTCTTTTTAACCTCGGCGATTTTCTTGTTCGCGACCACGGCGGCTTTTTTAGAGCCGGAAATCAAAATAGCTTTTAGCTGTGAGCTTTTAGCCGTGAGGGCTTTCTTGCGCTTGCGGAAATCGGCGAAATGGCCGGCAATCGTTTTCGCGAGGGATTCTTTGAACACAGAGTAAGTTTTTCCGGAGAATCTTTTCTCAAGTTTCTGAACCGGCTCGCCCGAGAGCGCGGAATAAATGCCGAGAAGATTTGAAATGCCGGCTTTGTGCTTGGGGTCGTATTTTACCTCGCTTCCGGAATCGGTAACCGCGCGCGCAATCTTCTTTTTGATTGTCTCCGGTTCATCGTCAAGGAAAAGGCAGGATTCGGGGACGGACTTGGACATTTTTTTCATGGGGTTCGCCAAGCTCATCACGCGCGGGATTGCGGTGTGAAGCGCCTGCGGTTCAATGAAAGTTTTCCCCCCGCCTTCGCTCCCAGAGCTTCGGTGGGCAGGAAATCTCGCGTTGAATTTCCGCGCGAGCGTGCGCGTGAGTTCAAGATGCTGGTCCTGGTCGTCGCCCACCGGTACGAATTTCGCATCGTAGAGGAGAATATCGGCGGCCATGAGCGCCGGATAAGTAAGGAGCCCGGCGTTTACGTTTTCCCGTTGATTTTCCGACTTATCCTTGAACTGTGTCATTCGGTACAGTTCGCCAAGCGGCACGATAGTATCAAAGATCCATGCGAGTTCGGAATGCGCAGGAATCTGTGATTGCAGGAACAGCATTGATTTCTTCGGGCTCAATCCTGAGGCGAGATAATCGGCGAAGAGTTCTAAAACCTGCTTTGATTTTTCTTTCGGCTCGTACGGCTCGGTAAGCGAGTGGAGGTCGGCGATGAAAAAATAGCACTGATACTTGCC
>MHLB01000036.1 GCA_001818895.1 Candidatus Liptonbacteria bacterium RIFCSPLOWO2_01_FULL_53_13 | reverse complement strand
TTCACGAAAAAATTCGGCAAACTTGTCGCGCGCGCGAAAAGCGTCAAAAAGATCACCTCAAAGCTCGCGGGGCATCTTGAACCGGGAAACGTGGTCAAGATACGGCTTGTGGAGAAAAAGGGATTACAACTCGTGGACGCGCTGAAGGAGAAAGAGGTCTCAATAAATCCCCCCGACCTTTACTTGCTTAACCAAATCCTTCACGAAGCGGAGCCGGACCACGAACTCTGGGAATTGCTTACCGGAGGTGCGTTCCGATGGCACGAGGCGCTCCGCATCCTTGGGTGGGACCCTGCGGCAGCGGATTGCGCCGGCCCCCACACCAAACGAGCATCGACGCCTTCGGCGCAAGATGCGCATAATGCTCGTTCTGGTGTGGGGGTGGGGCATCCCTCGACAAGCTCGGGAAATAAAGTTACCGCATTTCATATAAAAACCCAGGAATTCTACTGTTCCGCCTGCGCTTCCAAAGTGCGCAGGAATGAGGTAATATTACTGTAAATGACCAATGACTAATTGACCTAATTTCTAATCAATACCCAAAACATGACCCGAATGTCCAAGCGAAATCTTTTAGTCATTAGATCAATTAGAAATTAGAAATTTTACCACATGCACCGTCTTTTCATCGTCTTCTCCATCGTCCTCATCCTGGTGCTCTCGGCGGGCATTTAGTATTTCTATTTCCGCACCGCGGCGCCGAGCATCGGGCTTGATATTTCCCGCCCGTCGGAGGCGACTATCGGCGTGCCGTTTCCCGTATCGGTTTCATTCTCAAATTATTCGGACAAAATTCTTACCGATGTCCGGCTTTCCGTCACTCTGCCGGACGGCCTTTCTTATGCGGGAGAGGCGCAAGACCAGCGCGTGCGCGAGGCATCCATCGGCGACGTAGGGCCGGGAAGCATTCAAAAGCAGGATTTCAGCATTCTTGCCGTCAAAGACCCCCAGACGTTGAAACGCATTGAAGCGAAAGTGAATTACAAGGTGGCAAGCGATTCGCGGGTCGGGTTTGAAGTGCGCGCAGAAGCGGACGTGCCGATAGGGCAGCCGGCGGTTTCGCTTTCGTTCTCTTTGCCGGAAAAAGTGTTAAGCGGAGAGAATTTTTCCGTAACGTTGAACTATGAAAATGTAAGCGGGAAAGATTATCCCAATTTGCGCATCAGGATTGATTCCCCGCCGATGTTCCAGCTTAAGCGCGCGGAGCCGGAAGCGCCGGAAGGAACGACGAACCAATGGGACTTCGGCACGGTGAAAGCGGGGGAAAAGGGGACCATCGTTCTCTCCGGAGTCGCGGCGGGCCCGGAACAATCAATTCTGAATTTCAGCGCATCGCTCCTCGCGAACATTCTCGGGGAAAAGTATGCCTTGAGCACGCAGACCGCAAGCGTTGCCATTGCCGCATCTTCCCTTTCTCTTTCCGTTACCGTGAACGGAGAGAAGGAATATGTGGCGGAGCTGGGAAAGGATTTGCTCTACGTGTTCCGCTATCGGAACAATTCCAACGCCACGCTTGAGAATATCACCGTTCGCGCGGCGCTCACGGGAGAGCTTTACGATTTCGCATCGGTGCAAACTTCCGCATCGCTCAATTCCCTCACGAATACGTTCACCTGGAACGCGGCAAACACCCCTTCGCTTGCGAAGCTTGAGCCGGGCGACGAGGGCTCGGTTTCCCTTCCGATAAAAACAAAGAGCAAGTTTCCGATTGCGCGGCTCGGAGATAAGAACTTCGTATTGAAAGTAAGCGCGCAGGCGGAATCGCCGACGGTTCCTTCCGGCGTTGCGGCGGATAAGACCATCGCGCTTGCGGACATTGAAAACAAAGTAAAAGGCGCGATAGAAGTTGTTTCAAAAGTACTGTTCCGCGATGCGTCCTCCGGCGTATTGAACAAGGGACCGTACCCTCCGAAAGTGAACCAGCCGACGCAATATTCCGTGCATTGGCAGGTGACAAACTACGGAACAAACGTATCCGGCGCGGTAGTAAGGGCTTTCATCAATTCGGGCGCCCGCTTTACCGGCATTACGAAGAGTACGGTTGATGCAATGCCCTCATACAACTCCGCTTCGGGGGAAGTGGTGTGGCAGGTCGGGAACATTGCGGCGACGAAGGGCGTCGTAACCCCTCCGGTTGAAGCAATATTCCAGATAGAATATACTCCGAGCGTGAACCAGGCGGGGCAGAGCGTCCAGCTTCTGGGTGATACGAGGATCGAAGCGCACGATGATTTCACGGACGAATTGCTTACGAACACCGCGAGAGCGGTAAGCACCGACCTCCCCGACGACCCGACGATTAGGGAGGGGGACAGGAGGGTAATGCAATGACCAATTTCTAATTGACCTAATTTCTAATGGCTACTTCCGATTTAATGGAAAAAATTGTTTCTCTCTGCAAGCGAAGGGGATTTGTTTTTCCCGGGAGCGAGATTTATGGAGGTTTAGCGAATTCATGGGACTACGGGCCGTTGGGCGTGGAGCTTAAGAACAATATCAAGAGATTATGGTGGGAGCGGTTCGTAGGGCGGCGGGATGACATATTCGGTATTGACCCTGCGGTGATTATGAGTTCGAAAGTATGGGAAGCGAGCGGGCACGTTAAAGAATTCGCCGACCCGCTCGTGGAATGCAAGCAATGCCATGGGAGATTCCGTCCGGACCTTATCGAGGGAGTGTGTCCGAACTGCGGCGTGAATGATTTTACTTTCGCGAAAAATTTTAATCTTCTTTTCCGGACGCATATCGGGCCCGTAGACGATTCTTCGGCGGAAGTATATCTTCGCGGAGAGCTTGCGCAAGCAATGTTTGTGGATTTTCCAAATGTATTACAAACAACACGCGCAAAACTGCCCTTCGGTATTGCCGCGCAGGGAAAAGCGTTCCGCAACGAGATAACACCGGGGAATTTCATATTCCGTACGCGTGAGTTCGACCTTATGGAGTTTGAATATTTCATTCGCGAGGATGAATGGGAAAAATGGTTTGAATACTGGCGCAAGGAAATGTGGTCTTGGATTACCGACGACCTCGGAGTGCAAGAAAGCCGCTTGCACGAGCTTGAAGTGCCCGATGGGGAACGCGCGCACTATTCTAAACGAACCATTGATTTTGAATACGATTATCCTTTCGGCAAGAAAGAGCTTTACGGGCTTGCATATCGGACGGATTTTGACCTGAAGAATCACTTCAAGCAACCGCCCTACAAAGACCAGGAAACGGGAGAAGCGTTCTATCCGCATGTCGTTGAACCGACGTGGGGCGTGGACAGGTCCGTGCTCGTCGTATTGCTTGATGCGTATACAGAGGATGGAGATAGAGTCGTCCTCAAACTGAAACCCCGCCTTGCGCCCTATAAAGCGGCAGTATTCCCGTTGCTTGCGAATAAGCCGGATTTGGTGGCAAAAGCCCGCGAAATCTACCAACTACTCACTACCAACTACTCACTCCACGGCCCCATCGCCTGGGACGACCGTGGGAATATCGGCAAGCGGTACTATGCGCAGGACGAAATCGGCACGCCGTATTGCATCACGGTTGACTTTGACACGCTGGAGAAAGGGGATGTAACGGTGCGCGACCGCGACACGGCAAAGCAGGAACGGGTAAAAATTGAAGAACTTAAGGAATTTCTGCAAGAAAAAATATATGGTTCGGAGTAACATCGTCAACTTCAAAATCGAAGGCGGAAAGCGTCTGCACGGGAAGGTGCGCGTGAACACCTCAAAGAATTCCGCGGTGGGGCTTTTGTGCGCGTCGCTCTTGAACCGCGGGACGACGACGCTCAAAAATATGCCCCGGATTGAGGAAGTGAACCGCGTACTTGAAGTGCTCGCGAGCATCGGCGTTCAGGTGAAATGGAAAAACGGAAACGACTTGGAAATAACTCCGCCTGCAAGAATTAACCTTGCGCACATGGATACCGAAGCGGCGATGAAAACGCGGAGCGTCATTATGCTCTTGGCGCCGCTTGCGCATCATTTGAGCAAATTCGTTCTGCCATATCCCGGCGGATGCAAGCTCGGGCGGCGCACCGTGCGCCCGCACCTTTTCGCGCTTGAGAGATTCGGCATTGATATTGTCGCCCACAAAGGGAAATACCGCGTGCGGGTGAAGAAGGCGCTTGCGCCCGCGGATGTCGTGCTTTACGAAGCGGGGGATACGGTAACGGAGAACGCGCTTATGGCGGCGGCGAAAATTGAGGGGACAAGCGTCATCAAATTCGCATCGGCGAATTATCAGGTGCAGGATGTGTGCCGCTATCTTGTCGCGCTCGGCGTCGGCATTGAAGGCATCGGCACCTCCACGCTCACTGTGCGCGGAAAGACGGACATCAATGCGGATATCACCTTTTGCCCGAGCGAAGACCCGATTGAGGCGATGCTTTTCATCTCCCTTGCGGCGACGACGAAATCGTCAATCACCATTCTGCGATGCCCGATTGATTTTCTTGAGCTTGAACTTTTGAAGCTGGAGAAGATGGGATTCCGCTATACCATCCTGAAGCGTTATGTTGCGGAAAACGGATTCACGAACCTCGTGGATATCCGCACCGCTCCTTCGCGCCTCACGGCGCTTGAGGAGAAGATCGCCGCACAGCCGTTTCCGGGCCTTAACATTGACAATCTCCCGTTCTTCGTGCCGGTGGCGACGCAAGCGAAGGGAACTACGCTTGTTCACGATTGGGTATATGAAAACCGCGCGATTTACTATATGGAGCTTACCAAGCTTGGCGCTGACATTCTTTTTGCCGACCCGCACCGCGTATTTATAAACGGCCCGACCGTGCTCCGGGGGACGGAAATCATCTGCCCGCCCGCGCTCCGGCCCGCGGTCATCATTCTCATCGCCATGCTTGCGGCAAAAGGGGAATCGGTATTGCGCAACGTCTATTCCATCAACCGTGGATATGAAGATTTGTGCAACAGATTACAGAAACTGGGGGCAAAAATTGAAATGCTTTCAGATGCGTAAGGAGCGAAAAACCGCTTTATCGTCGCCGGAAATTTCTGCTGAAGAAAGTGCTTTATTGCTCGCGGCAGAAATAGGAAGAAATGTTCCACAGATCGATTTGCACGGAGCAACCGCAGAAGAAGCGCGTACGGCTCTGGACAGTTTTTTGTATGCGGAATTCAGAAAAGGCACGCGTGCGGTGAAAATCATACATGGGAAAGGCACCGGCGTACTTGGAGAAGCGGTGCGCGAAGAACTCGCGCGACATAACCTTGTGGAAGCATGGCGACCCGCTGAACGCTCCGAGGAAATGAATGCGGTTGCCTACGCAGTACTCTACGAGTCGGTATTCTATGAGCGGGGAGCAGAATAACTTTTGGAAGTCGGACTTCAGAATTTGACAAATCTTTGTAAATATACTAGCATAATAGTAGCTGTACGGTGCCTCGATTGGGGGCGCCGACACGAGGGAGACAAGTCAATGACCGACAACCCCAAGGGTCCTTCATCGGAAGCGAAGGTTCCCGTTCTCGCGGCCGTGGTGCTGGACCGCTCCGGGTCGATGGACGTCATCCTGGACGACACGATCGGCGGGTTCAACGCCCTCCTCCGCCAGCAGAGGGAGGAAGGCGGAGAGGTGACCCTGCTCCTCGCCCAGTTCGACCACGAGTACGAGCTGG
>MHLB01000035.1:5607-5822 GCA_001818895.1 Candidatus Liptonbacteria bacterium RIFCSPLOWO2_01_FULL_53_13 | reverse complement strand
GTGCGGCGAGCACGGGCCGCTCCATCGCCGGGGCAATCGTGGAGATCGAGCGGAGGAACTAGCAGGGGGGCGTGTCGTGTGGCTCCGATCCAGTGTGGTCGGGGCCTTTCGTTTTTTACCAACGGATGCGCCCTTAACAATTTTCATAAAAGGTGATAGGTTATAGAGACGATGTTTACACGAAAAATCGGCATTGATTTAGGCACCGCGAATAC
>MHLB01000035.1:0-5538 GCA_001818895.1 Candidatus Liptonbacteria bacterium RIFCSPLOWO2_01_FULL_53_13 | reverse complement strand
CAATTCCGTGATGGCGGTGGGTGTTGAGGCGAAAGAGATGATAGGGCGCACCTCGGAAGACATCGTGCCCTACCGTCCGCTCAAAGACGGCGTTATCGCCGATTATTACATCACCAAAGCGCTTCTTACCTACTTCATCGCGAAAGCGGTCGGCCGGTTCAATATCGTGAAGCCCGACGTGATTATCTCCGTTCCCGCAGGCATTACGCCCACCGAGCGGAGAGCGGTGATGAACGCGGGAACCGAAGCGGGAGCGAAAAACGTTTTTATCGTGCGCGAACCGGTGCTTGCGGCGCTCGGCTCGGGAATACCCATAAACGCGCGTTCGGGGCACATGATCATCAATATGGGAGGGGGGACCTCGGAAGTCGCGGTCATCGCGCTCGGGAACATCGTATCGTGGTCCAGCGTGCGCGTTGCCGGCAACAAATTTGACCAGGCGGTATCGGACTATATAAAAAAGAAATACTCGCTTGCGATAGGCGAGCAAACGTCGGAAATCGTGAAGATTGAGATTGGCGCGGCGCTTCCGGCGAAGGAAAAAATGGAGTACCAGGTCCGGGGGAGAAACCTCGTGACAGGGCTTCCCAAAGACATCACCGTCACGAGCAATGAGATCGCCGAGGCCTTGAATCCGCATCTTATGGAAATCGTGAGTTCCGTGCAGACGGTGTTCAACGAAACCCCGCCGGAGCTCGTTGCGGATATTATGGGCAAGGGGATAATCCTTTCGGGCGGAAGCGCGCAAATCCATCATCTTCCGGAGTTTTTTGAAAGAATGTTCGGCGTGCCTGCCTATGTCGCGCCCGACCCGCTGTTCTGCGTCGCGAAAGGCACGGGGCTCGTATTGGACCATCTGGATACATATAAGCAGACGTTGTTGAACAAAAGATAGCTGATAGCTTTGAGGTTTTAGCTTTTAGGTTTTCCGCCGAAGGCGGATCCGCCTTCGGCGGAGAGTATCCTTTATTAGTATCTCAGGCCTAAAAGCTCACAGCTCACAGCTAAAAGCTACGCAAATGATCATCGGCCATCAAAAACAACTTGCGCAACTCATGGAACTTGCCAAGCAAGGCAGGCTCTCCCACGGCTACATTTTTTTCGGCGAGCCCTCCATCGGCAAGCGCGCGTGCGCGGAAACGCTCGCACGATATTTTGAAACCCTTGCGACGCCCCCTCCACTCTTAAGAGGGGAGGGCAAGGGTGGGGTGCATGCACGCCCGCTTTCCGACGCGCACGTCATCGCTCCAGACCCCGAAACACAAATCATAGGCATTGACGCGATTAGGGAAATGCGGAATTTCCTTGCGCAAAAGCCAAACGTGAGCCGTTACCGCACGCTTATCATTGACGATGCGCATACGCTCACGGGGGAAGCGGCACCTGCGCTTTTGAAAATAACCGAGGAGCCGCCCTCTTCGGCGCTCATTATTCTCATCGCGCCGGACCATGAGATGCTTTTGCCGACCATTCAATCCCGGCTTGAGAAATTTTATTTTTCTCCCGTAGAGGAAAAGGAAATCGCCCAGTGGCTTCTGAAAGATTGCGGGGCGTCAAAAGAAGATGCCTCTCGCGCCGCGTCCCGCGCGTTCGGCGCTCCGGGAGTCGCATGGAAATTATTGAACGACCAAAGATTCAAAAAGCTTCATTCGGACGCAAAAAAGTTTTTTGCGTTGCACGGGAAAGAAAGGCGAGATTTCATTAAGGAACTTACCGCGCAAGACGACGATATCCCGCCGGAAGACGCTTTTCATTTTGACCGGTTTCTTGAGGCATTGATACGCGAAGCGATGCCTCTTTCCGCAAGGAACACTCCGTTTTTCCGCGCCTGTCTCAAGTTGCGCGAACAGGCAAATTACTTTAATCTTAACCCTAGATTGCAACTCACTGCATTGGCTGAGAGTAGTGGCTAATAATGCGAATTTATAGATTATTCCCCGAGAGAAGCGAAGCGGAATCGAGGGGATATCCCTCGACAGGCTCGGGAAATAATTAAAAAATAGCTTTTGTATATTCGTACATATTCATATTTCGTAGCATGGAACCTACCCTTAAAGAACTTGAATCCTCCCTCCGCTCCGCCGTGCAGAAGTTTTCCGACGAGCTTCAAGGCGTGCGGAGCAACCGCCCGTCGGTCCAGCTTATTGAAGACGTGCGCGTGGAGTGCTACGGAGAGCAAATGACGGTGCAACAGCTGGGCTCGCTTTCCATTGCTCCGCCCAGGACGATTGAGATAAACGTGTGGGACAAAACGGCAATTTCCGCGATTATGAAAGCGATACAGGACACGAAAGCGGGCGTGTCGGTCTCAAACGACGGCAATACCGTCCGCGTTTCTTTGCCTGCGCTTACCGAAGAACGGCGGGAAGAATTCACAAAGCTCACGAAAAAAATGGCGGAGACCGCGCGTATCCAAATTCGGGGGTTGCGCGACGATGCGAATAAAAAAATCAAGGCGGCGCAGGACGCAAAAACGATAAGCGAAGACCAGGCGTTCAAGCAGAAAGAACAGGCACAAAAACAAGTGGAGGGCGCGAATGAAAAGATAGAGAAATCATTGCAGGGTAAAATCGCGGAATTGAACGAGTAGGAGGGGAGCCGGCGGAACAACAGCAAGCATATGCTTATCGGAATTATTGTATTTATCGGACTTGTTTTTCTTATTTTCATCCACGAGGCGGGGCATTTTTTTGCGGCGAAAGCATTTAAGATGAAAGTGGATGAATTCGGGTTCGGGTTCCCACCCCGGATTATGGCGTGGAGGCCCGGAGGCAAGAAAAGCAAGACGTTTCTTGAGGCCTCCTCAACGCAGATTGAGATTGAAACAGACCGGAGCGAGACCATACTGCAAGCTTCCTCCTTCACTGAAGTTACGGAGGACAAGCAGGGCGAGACCGAGTACAGCTTAAACTGGCTTCCATTCGGGGGATTTGTGAAGATTGCGGGCGAAAACGACCGCGTATTAGGCGACCTCTCCGCACTTAACGCCCTGCCGGAAGAAGAGAAAAAGAAATATTTCTGTTTTCAATCTGCGTGGAACAGGAGCGCGGTCATTCTCGCGGGAGTGCTTATGAATTTTCTCATAGGATGGGTTCTTATCTCAGCGGTATTTATGATTGGCACTCCCTCAAAGCTTTTCATAGCGGACGTGCAAGCCGATTCCCCGGCATTGCTCGCGGGCATTCGCGCGGGAGATGAAGTTCAAGGGTTTACGGAAGCGGATGACTTTATCGCGTTCACGGACGCGCATCGGGGCGATGAGGTTTCCGTGACCGTTCTGCGGGAAAATAAAACCCTCGTGTTCACGCTCGTGCCGAGAAAAGAAACGAAAGAGAACGAAGGCGCGATGGGCGTTCTCCTTAGCCAAACGGGTATTCCGAAGGAAGCGCCCGTAACCGCGATTATCTCGGGGCTCAAAACCTCCGGAGCGTTTGCGCGGATAACCGTCGTAGCGTTTTATGACCTTGCGAAGAACCTTTTGCTCCACGGAACGATCCTGGAAGGCGTCGTGGGGCCGGTGGGCATTTTCGGCGTCGCGCAACAGGCGGGAAGCGCGGGGCTTCTAAGCCTGGTACAGCTTCTTGCGCTCATTTCCATAAATCTCGCGGTATTGAACCTTATTCCGTTTCCCGCGCTTGACGGCGGAAGATTTTTGATGATTCTCGTGGAAAAAATCAAGGGGTCGCCTCTGCCGAAAACGTTTGAAGCGTACGCGAACGGCATCGGATTCTTATTTCTCATTATCCTTATGGTTGTTATCACCGCGCGGGACATTTTGAGGTTGCTGTAGAGCATATTCGGAAACTTTTCATATGTCATCCCCGACTTGATCGGGGATCCAGAAAACCCGAAAACCTGGATTCCCGCCTGCGCGGGAATGACAATTAATGATGTAACACATGGGCATTACGGCGGAGTGCGTATCACGAGAAACGGTGTTAGTGGGCGTACTGAAAAGCAAGCGCGACCTCGCTATTCTTCGGAACGAACACTGGTACCGGATTCCCGTGGCGCATCTGCCGCATCGGCGCTTCGCGTACATCGCATTTTATCAGCCCGCGATATTCGGGCGCGAAGGAAAATGCATTCATTACTACGCCCGCGTTCTGGACTCCCGCCTTCGCGGGAATGACATAAATAAAATAAAATGTCGCACGTTCAAACGAAGCGAATTGCTCGCGGACGAGTTGTGGCACCCGAAGGCGCACGAAAACTACGCGCGGATTGACGTCGGTCCTATTCGCACGTTGCCGCGTCCGATAAAAAATTCCTCTCCGCGCCGCGTCTCCTTCGGTTTTACGACGCGTGAGCGTCTTTTACGGTCAAAAAACATTCTTCAGCTTTACCGCGTTCCGGAAACGGAAGAAATTGTCCGGAAAGAACTTCGGCGGGCGGACATTCCCACCATCGCGCAACATTGGATAACGGGCGAAGGGAAGCGCTACCGCCTTGATTTCGCCGTGTTCTGCAACCGCGGGGCGATTGCCATAGAATGCGATAACCGCAAAGCGCATATGAATCCCCGCCAGAAAGAAAAAGACCGCGCAAAGGATGCATTTCTCACCCGCCGGGGATGGGCGGTATTACGCCTTAAAGAAGAAGACATTATGATAGATCCGCGTTACTGGATTCCCGAAATGCGGCGGATAATCAAAACCCTCGGCGGGTTAATCCCAGATTAGCAAAGGATTCATTCCTCCTTTCTTAAAGGAGGTGGCGAGGTAACGAGCCGGAGGATTTCATAAATCCCTCCCCCTGCGGGTACTCCCTTTAGGAAAGGGAGAATAAATCCCTCCCTCCTTCGGCCACTCCCTTTAGAAAAGGGAGAATAAATCCATTTACTCGTACCGCAACGCCTCTATGGGATTTTTCTTGGCGGCCTGCTGGGCAGGATAAATGCCGAATACCAGACCGATTGAAGAGGAAACCCCGATACCGAGCAACACCGCCGAAAGAGGAAGCACAAACTGCCAATCAAGCTCGTAAAACATTCGAAGCGCGGACGAGAGCAGGAATGAAAGTCCGCCGCCGAGCGCTATTCCGATGATGCCTCCGGTTGCGGTTAGGAACACCGCTTCAAACAAAAACTGCGCAAGAATATCTCTATTGGTAGCCCCGAGCGCCTTCCGGAGCCCGATCTCACGCGTCCGTTCGGTAACCGAAACCAACATGATATTCATGATGCCGATGCCGCCCACGACGAGCGAAATTGCCGCGATGGCGGCAAGAAATGCCGTGAGCGCATTCGTGATAGTACTCACCATTTCCATGGCGTCCGCCTGGGTTTCCATGAAGAAATCGTCCTTGTCGGGATCGGTGATGCCGTGATTGTCGCGCAAGGTGCGCGTGATATCGCTCACGGTGGCTTCCACGTTCTCTTCGCTGTCTGCCTCAACCACGATGCGGTTATAGTGCTTGATGCCGAAAATATATTGCTGGGCGGTGGTGTAGGGGACAAAGATGACTTTGTCAAAGTTAAGGAAGGAAACCTGGCCGGTTTTCGGCAGGATGCCTATGATTCTCAAGCTCCGCCCCTTG
>MHLB01000034.1:38458-39439 GCA_001818895.1 Candidatus Liptonbacteria bacterium RIFCSPLOWO2_01_FULL_53_13 | reverse complement strand
GGATTACGTGTATGACGATCTCAATAGGCTAACCTCGGCTTCTTCCTCCAACGTCGCTTCCGGTTCGAACTACAGCCATACGTATAGCTATAGTGCGATAGGGAACCTGCTGTCTGGTTCGGCAGGGACATACTCCTATGCTCATGCCTCTTCAAGCTATGCCAACCCGCATGCGCTCTTGAATCTCGCAAGTGCCTCAACCACGAGCTACGCGTATGACACGAATGGAAATCTCACCGGCACCTCTATCGGCTCAACCCTCATCTCATACACATGGGACTGGAGGAACCGGATGACGAATACTTCCTCTTCGAACGCGACGTCTTCGTACAGCTACGACCCTTCGGGGCAGAGAATTAAGCTAGTCAATGGGACTTCGACGACCGTATACCCGACAGGTGGATACAACGCGACCGCTTCCTCTACGGTGAAACAGGTCATGAAAGATTTGGGGTCAGCCACCATTTATCAAACAGCCGTCGAAGAGGAAGCTATCCAAAGGTCAATCAAGAAAAATATTCCCTATGGAAGCGAGTCGTGGACTGCAAGAACTATAAAAGAGTTCGGACTCGAACAAACTTTGCGCGCCGTAGGGAGAAAGGCAAAGAATGGTGGCTGACCCCATTTCCGCACATTTCCGCATTAAGGTGTTTTCTTGAACAACGGCCTTGTCTTTATTGCGGCAGGAAAGGCAAACGTCCCGAGTACGGCGAGCAGGGTGAGAAGGGAAATCGTTACGCTCGGCCAAAACCACCATGGTTCAAACCTGAACGTGACGGTATGAGCGCCGCTCGGGAGGAAGATCCCGCGGAACATGACGTTCGCCGGATAGACGGGGACCCGTTTCCCATCCAGATACGCATTCCAGCCCGGATAGAACAGTTCGCTCAACACGAGGATGCCGTCGCGATCAGCGCTGGTTTCAACGACAATTTTGTTTGATTGATAACTCTTCACCGTGGCGCCGGCTCTTATTGGCGC
>MHLB01000034.1:35476-38442 GCA_001818895.1 Candidatus Liptonbacteria bacterium RIFCSPLOWO2_01_FULL_53_13 | reverse complement strand
GAGGGTCAAATGATTCTCCGTAAAATACCGCCCGCGCTTCTTCGGAAGAAGCCGCGGATCTTTTTTGGAATACGATATACGCTTTTGGCAAAACCGTTTTGTTCTCATAGATCTTTATATCAGCGTCGTAGATGAGCTTTCGTTCCAGCGTAGCAGGAAGCGGCTCTTCGGAGAGCAGATAGCGGACATTGAAAGCATCAAAGAATTTTTCCGGCACCTCGGATATTTTTTCTGGAGACAACTCCGCCGTGAGCGAGTTCCCTCCCGAAAGAACGTCCGGCAGGAAGGTAACGTACCGGCGCGACTTCACGGCATACGAGTTTTGAGATTTTTGGATACGATAAAGTTCACCGATGTGCCCTGCGAAAACATCGCCAAGCGAGAATGTCCGGGACACCCCGTCTTTTGCCATTCGTTCCCGGAGAAATTTCACATAAGGAGGCGTTTCCGCATATTGGTCAACATAGCGGAATCCATCGCGCACTTTCGGCATATACCACCAGAGTTCAAATATGGTGAGAAAAAGCATGGCAACGACAGCCCGCTTACGGTATCGTTCAACGCGCAGAAAATAGATGATCAGAAATGCAAGCCCTGCAAAAAGAATCGCTTCGGCGAACAAGCCGATAGTAAAATAATAGCCGTGGTTTTGCAGCGCTTCGAGAGCGATGGTGCGGATGCTTGAAGGCCACTTTGTGAGCGCTCCGGTTATCTTTCCAACTAGCGCAGGATTGCGTTGTCCGAGATCAAAGTTCGGCACGTACGCCTGGCGGAACGCGGCGGGGGCGAACAGATACGCCGCGATAAACAAAAGCGGAATCACTGCAACCGATTGAGAGAACCGGCGCCAGCGTATCGCAGCCGCATCCGCGCGAAGAATTGTTTCAAATGCAATTCCCGCGCAGATAACAAGCGCTCCCGCCATCGGTCCATATGCCTTGTACCATCCGATTTGGCCGAACACCGGAAGCGCGCCGATCCATTGAAGAAGCGGAAATCCCGCGTTTTTTAATACCACGAAGCCGATCCACGCATAAAGCGGCGCGAGCGGGAAAGGCTTCTGCTTTATAAAAAAACTTGCGAGGAACAGCAGAAATACGCTCATACCCGCGTAGGGAATGATGAGTTCAAAACGATCAAGAAGATGCCCGCCCAGCGCCACCTCCGGCGTCATAGTGGGACTTATGATGAAATGCAGAAGGCGGAGCGGAGGGAACGCGAGCAGTCCTTTTTCATTCCAATAGTCGGCGGTTTGCCCCTGGCGGTAATGGACAAGGAATTCAATGATGAACGGCGACGCAACGAGCAGCGCGACAAGCATCGCCAGCCCGATCCGCCCGCACACGCGGAGCCATTGTCCGCGGAGCTTGTCTCGACGATGATATATGCGCCACGTCCCATAGAGTACGACGAAGAGTGCCGCGACGATGGTGGTTTGCGGATGTCCGATCGCAATCGTGCACGCGAGAAGAAAGCCGAAGAGCAGCGCGAAGCGCACCTCATTGTTCTGAAAATGTCGCTCAATTGCCCAAAGCATCCAGGGAAGCAAGGCGTCAACATCAAGGAACGGATAGGTAAGATAGAGCATGAAGTATCCGGAAAATGAGTAGGCAATTCCGCCCCACAACGAGACCAGGCGCCGGAGACCGATGGTCCGCAAGTATAAAAACATGCCGAGACCGGCGATAAAGAAACGGAGCAGAAAATACCAGTCAAACGCATGCGCGGAATTCCATAATAAAAAGAACACGAGCCGGAGCGGATAGTAGAGTCCGTTCATGAGATTGCTCATAAGCGGTTGTCCGCCGCCGGAGTAGGACGCCCAGAGCGGCGGAACCCCTTCCTTAATCAGCGAGACGCTCGCTCTTACAAGGGGGATTGTGTCCACCGTATGCGTCGCGCCATCAACCTGCCAAGGGGTTTTTATCTGCGGATCGGGGGAAAGATACGAATAAAACGTCGGTACCGCCTCGGCAAGCGATTGCCGGCCGAGCAAGACCGGAAAGAAGAAAAGCAACACGACAAGCCCGATCCAAAAACTGCCATATGCCCAATCGCGTTCAAGCCATTTACGCATAGAGTTTTTTTTGCACGTTCACCCGCCAGAACAAGGCGAGCACCGCCTTAAGAACGCTGCCGGTGTTGCGCTTTAACATCGCGAGATTCACCCCTTTGCGTTCCGGCGAGCGCCGCACCGGCACGACGGTGTACGTAAGCCCGCGTTTCACGAGCGTTACCACGACTTCCGCCATGTAGGCGAAACTGTCGGTTGTCATCGGCACGGTGCGCCACACGGCGGTTTTTACGATGAGAGGCCCATTGTAATAGGGGACGCGGAACCAGAACAAGCCGTTCATCAGCCGCACGAACAGCCATGAAATAAAACGGCGGGTCCAGTGGCGATCGCCGTATCCTTCCAAAAAACCGAGGACGAAATCCTTTTTCCCGATTGCCGCGAGGAGATTGTGGAATGTTTCCGAACCTGGATACGTATCAGCGTCTATAAAAAGGAAACAGTATTCCTTGCCGGCGTTCCCGACCGCGAGGCGCATATTGTAGCCGATGTTTTTATTGGGATTATTGTGGAAAACGCGCACCCGATTATTCTTATGCGCAATTTCATTTGCGATGCGTCCGGTTGCGTCAATACTCCCATCGTCTACCACAATGATTTCGTAATCACCCGCATCTTTTTTAAGCGCCGTTTCGGTTGCCGCAACGGCTTCGCCCAGGGTTTTTTCTTCGTTGTATGCCGGTATGACGGCGGTGACGGAGGGAGGGTTCATGGTTCTGTAGCAGGAGGAAGGGGGCTTTCAATCGCACTAAACATAGTAGCACACACGAGATAGATGGGGGAACCATGCGTTCTAGACCGATCCTGGTTTCTCTGCTACTATTTCTCCATTGAGATGCCATTATCCACTCCGATTCTTGTCACGGGAGGCGCGGGGTTTGTGGGGTCAAAC
>MHLB01000034.1:33513-35468 GCA_001818895.1 Candidatus Liptonbacteria bacterium RIFCSPLOWO2_01_FULL_53_13 | reverse complement strand
GAAATTGGTTCAGAGCACAGACCCGAAGAAGATACACGTACTTTTGAAACAACGCTCCGATTGTTGGAGAATCAGCGATCTTCTGCGCAAAGTGTCCGTGCACACGGCGGACCTTTCTTCGCCGCGCGCGGCGGATAATTTGGTGCGTACGATAAAACCGAAGACCATTTTTCACTTGGCGGCCCACGGGGCATACCCGTCCCAACAGCACGACGAAGAAGAGATCGTGCGCACGAACGTACTTACCACATTCAATCTGATCCAAAGTTGCAGCAAGGCGGGATTCCATGCATTCGTAAATACCGGAACTTCGTCGGAGTACGGCGCGAAGAAAAAACCCATGCGGGAGAGCGACGTACTGGAACCGATAACGCCTTACGCCGCGAGCAAAGCGTGGGCGACTCTCTACGGCCAGTATCTTGCCGTGGCGCGCGGAGCGCCCATCGTTACCTTGCGGCCTTTTTCCGTTTACGGCTCCTACGAACCGGCAGGCCGACTAATACCCAACATCATACTTTCATTTCTTAAGAAAACCCCTTTGCGCCTGGCTCCGCCGAAAACAGCGCGCGACTTTATCCATATTGACGACATGGTGGAAGCGTATATCATAGCCGCACAGCGACCCCGCGCAGGAACGATCTTTAATATCGGTTCGGGGAAGCAGACAACTATCGGCGAAGTATTCGCTCTTGCTCAACGCGTTATGCATGCCTCCGGCGATCCGGTATGGGATAAAGCGGTGGCGCGATCTTTTGACACCGGCACATGGGTCGCCGATGTCCGCCTTGCAAAAGCGCGTTTGGGATGGAAGCCGAGGACAAATCTGGCAGAGGGATTGCGGCGCACCGCGCATTGGTTCACAAAGCATATCTCGTTATATGAAAAATAATTCCCCGCGTTTTTATAAAGAGAAAGCGGCGGCGATCCGGACGAGCATTCTTAAGGTTTCCCATCGGGCGAGAACGCCTCATATCGGGTCGGCGCTTTCCATAGTGGAGATTCTCACAGTTTTGTATTTTCGGATTTTGAACGTGAAATCCCACCGCCAATCAGGGTTTGAGATGAGGGACCGGCTGATTTTAAGCAAAGGGCACGCAGGTCTCGCGCTCTACGCCGCGCTTGCGGAGCGGGGGATACTTAAACGGAAATTCTTAGACCGGTTTGTTCAGAACGGCACGATGTTGCCAAGTCACCCGTCGCGGAACGTTCCCTTGGGCGTTGAAGTAACTACGGGGTCGCTCGGCCACGGCCTGCCCATGGCGGTGGGGCTTGCGCTTGCCGCAAAGCGAGACAAGAAACCCTATCGCGTATTTGTTATTATCTCCGACGGCGAATGCGACGAAGGATCCACGTGGGAAGCGATCATGGCCGCCGGACAATGGCATCTGGATAATCTGACCGTTATTGTTGATTATAATAAAATCCAGAGTTTCGGACGGGTGCGCGAGGTAATGGATCTGGAGCCGCTTGCCGCAAAGTGGAAGTCGTTCCGTTGGAGCGTCAAAGAAGCCGACGGGCATGATATGGGCGCCCTTATCAAGACGCTATCCAAAGTTCCTTTCCGGAAAAATTTTCCGAGCGTGCTTATCGCTCATACCGTGAAGGGCAAAGGAGTTTCTTTTATGGAAGACACGATTGACTGGCATTACAAAAATCTGACCGATGTGCTGCTTGATCAGGCCATCAAAGAAATCAACCATGCCAGGTAGTGAAAATTCGACTAAGATTATGTTCCATACAAATCAGGGTAGCCGGCTACTCAAACGAATGCTGAAGGAGTATTTTTATCTTGACAAGAAAAAACAGGTCAAATCTCTACTACCTGGATGAGAAACGCATTTCAACGGGCGCTGCTTCGGGCAATGAAGGCGGACAAAAATGTCATGTTGGTAACGGGCGACCTCGGTTATTCGGTGCTTGAACCGTTCCGCGATGGTTTTCCGAAACAGTATGTG
>MHLB01000034.1:29720-33463 GCA_001818895.1 Candidatus Liptonbacteria bacterium RIFCSPLOWO2_01_FULL_53_13 | reverse complement strand
TCCCTGCGGGCGCTTGAACAAGTAAGAGACGATATCGCATACCAAAATTTGCCGGTGAAAATTATAAGTGTCGGCGGCGGGTTTTCTTACGGGCATCAGGGAGTAACCCATTGCGCCATTGAAGACATTGCGATTATGCGCGCGATTCCGAATATGGCAGTCGTGTGCCCGGTTGATCCCTATGAAACCGAAGCGGTAATTGATTTCGCGGTCCGCCACGAGGGACCCATGTACATCCGTCTTGGCAAAGCGGGCGAGAAAAATCTTTTTAAAAAACCCCCGAAATTCGCGCCGGGGAGATTCTCGGTTCTTTCGGGGAAAGGGGATGTCGCTCTTTTTGCGACAGGACCTCTCACATGGAATGCGCTGGAAGCAATGTCTTTCTTGCGGGCAAAGGGCATTCCGTGTAGAATCATTGCGGCATCGAGCGTGAAGCCCATTGATCGGCGTACGATTCGGAAAGCCGCCCAAGAGTGCCGCTTATTGGTGAGTGTAGAAGAACACAACGTGATGGGGGGATTGGGAGGCGCAATCGCCGAGGTGCTTGCCGAAGGCGGCTCTCATGCACCGCTTTTGCGGCTGGGCGTTCCGGACGTATTTCTCAAAAAAATCGGTTCCCAGGAATATTTGAGAGATTATTATAATCTATCACCGAAGAAAATAGCGGATGCTATTCTCCGCCGCGCGAAGCGAAATCGCTGAATGCTTGCGCCTGGAGATAATATATATGCCCAAGAAATCCGTAAAACCCAAAAAGATCCTCATTACCGGAGGCGCCGGCTTCATTGGGAGCAATGTGCTCGCCTATCTTTTTGAAAAATATCCTGCGTATCATTTCATCGTATTGGATCTTCTGACCTACGCCGGCGACATGCGCAATATCCCCGAGCACATTCACAAGTCGCCCAATTTCCGTTTTGTCTATGGCGACGTGCGCAACACAAAGCTGGTGGAAAATCTTGTCTCCAAAGTAACGGATGTGGTTCACTTCGCCGCCGAGACGCACGTGGCACGCTCCATTTACGACGACGCGAACTTTTTTGAAACCGACGTGCTTGGCACGCAGAAAATTGCGAATGCCGTTCTTATCAATCGGGATACCATCAATCTTTTTATTCACATCTCAACTTCCGAAGTATACGGCACGGCTCGTTCGCGCCTTATGGCGGAGGACCATCCGCTTGTGCCCGCGAGTCCGTATGCCGCGGCGAAAGCGGGCGCCGACCGGCTGGTAAAATCCTACTACCTTACCTACGGCATACCCGCCGTGATTTTGAGGCCGTTTAACCAATTTGGGCCGCGACAACACCTTGAGAAGCTCATTCCGCGGTTTATCACGAACGCAATTTCGGGCGAGCCGCTTACCGTGCACGGTTCGGGAAACAGCATGCGAGATTTCACCTACGTGGAAGATTTAGCGCGGGCGATTGACCTCGTGCTCCACGCTCCGAAAAAGAAAATTGTCGGCGAGGAATTTAACGTGGGCACCGGCCATAGTTTTTCAGTGAACCGGATCGCCCATCTCATACTTTCGCTTATGAAAGAGAATCATCATGCGCCGAAAGTGCGATTTAGCCACTCAATCATGAATATCGGCGATAGACCCGGGCAAGTGTACCGACACACCGCGTCCTACAAAAAAATAAAAGATGCGCTTGGTTGGGAACCGCGCATCGGCTTTGAGGAGGGCTTGCGGATGACGATTGAATGGTATTTGGCGAACCAATCCTGGTGGCGCGACAAAATGTGGATGCGCCATGTGCCGATTGAAACAGAAAAAGGGAAGATGGAGATGCACTAGTACACCGTTAATGATTGACGCATTACAATTCCTGGAAGAGCATCGGAACTGGAGATTTCCCTACTTCAAAGATACTCCGTTAAGGCAGCGCATTGCATGGCGCAGATTGGGTTTTTCTGCGTGGCGGGCGGGGGCCATTTCCTTTCGCGATGCGATGCAAAACCTCCTGTCTTCCGCCGGGAAGAGCCAATCTCTTATGAAACGGATGTGGGCGTTCGCCAACGCGCATTTCATGGACGATATACGCGCGCAAAATCTTCACCAAGAGGGAATCGCCGTTTTCGGGCGCCCGTTCAATCTTGCAAGCGAGCGCGAAGAAACTCTCAAGTGGATTGCCACGTTCAAAACGCTCAATGAAACCATTGCCGCAGACCAATACCAGACAAAAAAGTATCTTCGCCCGAATTCAACCGTGGTGGATGCAGGAGCGAACATCGGGGCATTTTCAGTGCTCTCGGGACACTTATGCCCCGAAGGCGCCATTTACGCATTTGAACCGGTGCCCTCAACCTGTTCCGTGCTCCGGAAAAACTGCTCGCCATATCGGAATATTCATGTATACGAGCAAGCTCTCGGAGAAACAGAAAAGGAATCAAGCATTCTCATGAATCTTGAAACCTTGGCGGCGAGCGCGCTCCAAGATAGCGGTATGCCGTTTGACACCTATCCCACCGCGCCTCCTCAAAAAGTAAGCGTTACCACCGTGGACGCATTAGAGTTGCCACGTTTGGATTTCATGAAGCTTGACGTTGAAGGATATTGCGGGCGCGTTATCGCCGGCGCGAAAGAAAGCATCAGAAAATACAGGCCGGTGATCGTCATGGAGATTGACCGTCCGGGCACCGAAGAAGAAGAGATCAAAAAGCTCGTGAATGCCGTGAGCCCCGGATATCATTTTATCAAGCGGTACGCAACCGAGTTGCTACTCTCAATAATCCCCCAAGAAAAATTATAATTATCCAGATGAACACTTTTTACCTCTTCCTCTTTCTCCTTGCCGCAGGGCTTAACTCAACGGCGCAAATCCTCTTGAAGAAGGGTGCGCTTGCCATCGCGTCCGTACTCTCCGGTCCGGAAGCGCTCGCGGTCAAGGCGTTTCGGGCCTTCACCAATCCTTTTATTGCAGTCGCCGTTATACTTCTCGCCACGGGGATGTTCTTGTGGATTAAGATTATTTCCAGAATAGAACTTTCCCGTGCTTATCCCATCAATATCGCGCTTACCGTTATTATTACTTCGGTCGTAGCCATATTCCTGTTTGGGGAAAGCATGAGCGTGAGCAAGGCAGGAGGCATTCTTTTAATCCTCCTGGGGATATGGGTAACGCTCGGGGCATAACCAAAATTATTTGATCCCTCTCGGTTTCGGTCCGTGTTCAACGAAGAACGACCCGTCATTCTTCTCTTTATCGCGCACGAGGTGAACTTCGCGGCAAACTTCTTTCTGGTTCTGTATCTCATCCCATACTATCTTTGCGACCGAACGGGGGTCCATATACCCGGTCGTATCCACGTTCACGCCCTTGAATATTTCTGTTTTCATGCCGCCCGGATATACAACGGTGGCTTGCGAGCCGGGCAATTCCTTCGCGAGCTCCCCGGCAAAGTTCAATACAAACACGGCTTGCGCGTCTTTTGAGGCGCAATATACCGTTTCGTGCTCTCGGACGCGCCACGCCGAAACGGATGAAATAGCGATAAGGCGATAGGGGCGTTTTTCTAAGATGTGCGCTTCGTGAAATCGGTGCAACATTTTCAATGGTCCGGTAAAATTGGTGGCGGTTATCGCATCAATGTCCTTGAGCGAATGTTCTACGAACGGCAACTTCCGCCAAATGCCGGCGTTCCAGAAAAAATAATCTATCGGATAGCGCTTCACCTCGGAGAACGCCTTCTCAACGCTCTCGTCGTCGGTAAGGTCCATCGCGACCCGAATCGCGTTC
>MHLB01000034.1:21688-29628 GCA_001818895.1 Candidatus Liptonbacteria bacterium RIFCSPLOWO2_01_FULL_53_13 | reverse complement strand
GCCGACTCTTGCGCGAGGGCGAGCCCCATTCCTTTTGTACCTCCCAGAATAAGCGAATAACTCATAAGAAAGAGAATACCACCTTCGCTGTTTTTTTCCAATTGTGATTTTGCCGTGCTACAATGTAACGTAAGGTAATGATTTACGACGACATTAAAAATTTCAATAAACAATTCGCGTGGGAGCCAAAGATTCAGAATGCCCGCGCCTTGAAAAAGTTCAAGAAGTTCATTGTGGCCGGCATGGGCGGTTCGCATTTTGCCGCAGACCTGATTAAGACATGGCGGCCGAATTTCCAAGTTACTGCGTGGTCAAATTACGGCCTGCCCCCGTTGTCTCGCAAGGAGCTGAAAGATTGCCTTTTTATCGCGAGTTCTTATTCGGGGAATACCGAAGAAACAATCGACGCATTCAAACATGCGCTAAAGAGGAAGTTGAACGTTGCCGTCATGGCTTCAGGCGGAAAACTGATCAGGATGGCGGAGGCGCTCAAACTGCCGTATGCCCTTGTGCCGTCCGGCGTCCAGCCGAGATCGGCAATAGGATACATGCTCAAGGCAACTCTCGCACTTATGCACGAACGGCAAGCGCTTCGCGATATAAGTAAGCTTACCAAGGCACTTCATTCAAGTCGTTACGAAAAGAGAGGAAAGCATCTCGCGCAAAAGCTCATTGGGTCCGTGCCCGTGATCTATTCCTCGCCCCGGAATTATTCCATTCTTTATAATTGGAAGATCAGACTTAATGAAACCGGGAAAATTCCGGCGTTCTACAATGTAATACCGGAGATGAACCATAACGAGATGATTAGCTTCGATACGACCAAGAGTGCTGCGTCGCTCTCAAAGCATTTTTACTTCATCCTTCTTAAGGATAAGGATGACCATTCGCAAATTACAAAGAGAATGGATGTGCTGCGAAAGCTTTTCGCGAAGCGCGGGCTCCGCTCGGAAGTTGTGCTACTTAACGGCAAAAATGCTTGGGAGAAAATATTCTCCTCAATCATGCTGGCAGACTGGACTTCATATTACACGGCCCGGCACTACCATGCCGAGCCGGAAAAAGTTGGCATGGTGGAAGAGTTTAAAAAATTGATCGCGAAGCGATGATTGACGAATCGGAATCAAGGACTACAATTACACCACCATGCGCGCTTTGATATTCAGAGGACCAAATGACTATAGCGTTGAAGAAAAGCCGGTCCCGCAGATCGGCGAAGGCGAGGTGCTCTTAAAAATCATCGCCTGCGGGCTTTGCGGCACCGACGTGAAGGTTTTTGGCAACGGCCATCGTGCCATTACGCCGCCGAGGACGACCGGACATGAAATTGTGGGAGTGGTCGAGGATTCAAAGTCCGGTAAAGCGGGGGTCGCGAAGGGAGATAAGGTGCTTGTCGTAGCGCCCATCGGATGTATGAAATGCAATTTCTGTCTCCGCGGGGAGCAGAATATCTGCCCCGTTGTCGTGGAGCGCGTGCACGCGTTTGGCTATGACACCGATGGCGGGTTTGCCGAGTATATGCGGGTTCCCAAAGACGCCGCAGACCAGGGAGTGCTCGTGAAGATTCCCGAAACCGCAATCCCACTGACATTATTAGCGGTTGCCGAACCATTGGCGTGCGTCTTGAATGGCCAGGAAAAACTTCGCATCGGTCCCGACGATGTTGTCGTCGTTATCGGCGCGGGCCCAATCGGATCTCTGCACGTGGTCGCGGCTCGTGCGCAGGGGGCGAAGAAGATTATTCTTGCAGATATTGACTCTGCCAAACTCGCGCGCGCCGCTGTTTCTCATGCGGACGTCTCGATAGACAGCTCCAAAGAAAATCTTGCGGAGCGGGTGCGCAAAGAAACCGACGGTCGCGGGGCGGACGTTGTGATTGTTGCGGCGCCTGCGCCATCGCTCCAGACCGAGGCGATTGAGATGGCAGCGGTCAGGGCGCGCGTTTCATTCTTTGCCGGTCTTGCAAAGGGGACGGCATCGCCTCTTATTGACACCAATAAGATCCATTATTGGGAAATAGAGGTTTACGGCGCTTTCGGCGCATGCCGAAAGCAATATGAGAAAGCCATGCAGTTGATTCTCGCCCGCCCCGCCGACTTCCAAACCCTCATCACGCACATAATGCCGCTTGAAGATATCAAAAAAGCGGTGGAACTTATGAAAGCGGGGCAGACGATTAAAGTAGTGATTACGCCATGACCCATGTCAATTTCGGCGATGTGGAATGGACAGAGGGAAAACGGTTTGAGGTGCCGCTTTCCTCATATCGCCATGCGCTTACGATCGTGTGTACGCACAAGGGGCGGCATCAGGGAACATTCACGAATGGGACCTTCGGCTATTTTGCGCTCGTGCGGTTTACTACGGGAGACGAGGGAGTAGGCATCGTGCCCGTGCTCCCCGACGGCCGTTTTCTTATGATAGTTGAAGAGCGTCCCGCAGTTACTTCCTGGGGAGAGAGGCCGCGCACGTTCAAGCGACTTTCCGGAGAGGATATCAATCTCGGAGAGTATCAATCGCTGGAATTCCCCGCAGGGGGCAAGGACGCAGGCGAATCCCCGCGCGATGCGGCCCTGCGCGAATTGAAAGAAGAAACAGGGATACCCGATCAGACGATCGCGCTATACCGCATGCGCGCGGTTTACCCCATGATTCCGGACACGATCATGAGGATGCACTACGCAGTCGCATACTTAAGCGATGAACACTTTGCCGTTCAGGTGGAAACGGACGGCGGTTTGGCGGTTTTCGCAGTGACGGAGGAAGAAATAGAACGGAATATCCGAAACGGAGTGCTTGCCGATGCGATCACGGTCCTGACGGGATGGAATTTTTATAAAACCGTGCGGGACGCAAGAAAGAATCCCGGGACTATGAAATGCCTGAAAGAAGAAGGATATCTCACCGAAGAAACAACATGAACGTCATTTTCCCATTAGCCGGTAAAGATCCGCGGTATCCGAATCTGCCGAAGGCGTTAGTTGACGTTCGCGGGAAACCCCTCGCCGCCTATGTCCTTGGACAGCTTCGCATTCAGCCGGAGGATAAGCTGATTTTCGTTGTTCTCAAGGAAGATGTTGAAAAATATCATATAGATCAGATACTCAAGGATATCGCGGGAGAAAACGCAATCATTCGCGTTCTCCCCGGTATTACACAGGGTTCGCCGTGTTCTATTGTGGAAGCTGTGCGGGACTTGATTGATAACGACACCGATGTGTTGGTGGAGCTCGGCGATGTGATTAGGAGTGTTGATAATTTATATAAGGACATTACCGCGCATCGTTCCGAGGTCTCGGGGATTATTCCCGTGGAACAACGCGACATGACGGGGCGTCCCTTCGGCTACGTGAAAACTGACGAAAAAGGTTTCGCAGAGGCGCTTCTCGAAAAAGAACTCGCCTATGCGGCTCCGTGGGCGACGATGGGGTTATATTATTTTTCCAAAGGCAGTGATTTCGTATGGGCGGTGAACGAAATGGTACGCAAACGAAGTTTCGTGTACAAAGAGATGTTTTTTGTGGGGCCGGTGTATAATGAGCTTATCGGGCGAGGTGATAAAGTGATGATTTCGGAAAATAAAATTGAAACAATGCTGGGGACTCCCGGAGAAGTTGAAAGTTTTCGTGAGATGCGATTTTTATGACAATCTTAAATCTATGAAAGAATTTGGAGGCCATATCGGTCGCAAGTACGCCCGCATTGACCTTGAAGGGAGAAAGGTATTGCGAGAAGGCAGGGGAAGGATTAACGAATTTCCCCTCGCCGAAGCACTTGAAGGGTGGAAGCATACGTTTAGCATTACCGCCGAGTTTGATTCCGCAGCGAACCAAGAAATCCAGCGCAGAATTCTTGATATTCTCGCGAACATGGAAAATGAGCTTGGCGTATCGCTCCTTCTCGCCTCCAGGGATTTTCCGCTTCACGCGACTATTCAAAACGGTATTTTTGAGGGAGAAGATGGAGCGAAAGAGAAAAAGATTTTTCAAGAATTGGCAGGGGACGAAGGAATTATTCAATCAGAGAAGGAAATCACGGGGATTTTCGTGATATTTAAATATCTCCTTATCGATAAAGGGAATATTCTTCTGACCGCTTCGGAAATTCCCGAAGCGATTATTGAAGCGAGAAACCGAGCATCCCATGAATATATGGCAAAGGGCTTGCGTCCGTTGCCCATGGAGCACATCTTACATTTGACGCTCGCTCGCATTGTTGGCAAACCGCCGCAAGGCGCGGAGAAAGCATTTAACGATTATCAACAACGGCTTGTGCAATTAAGGCATGCGATATCAGCATCGCCCATATCGGCACGGATTGAAAAAGTTAAGAAAGGACGCGCATCGGATACATTTTCTCCGCAATAAAAAGACAAACGGCGCTGGTTTTGTATCCAGCGCCGCGTTGATCGGGCGGGTGAGGCGGACAAAATCTTTATGGGGTTCACCTTTGTGCGGCGTTCTGACCTCTGATACACTAAAACAACATATGGAAACCTTCGCCCATCGCGGGATGCTTGATGAATATCCCGAAAACAGCTTATCGGCCTTGCGGGAGGCCTTTCGGCGGGGGTTCGGCATTGAGACCGATCTACGGCTTACGAAAGATAATGATTTCTTGATTATCCACGACGATACGTTCCTAAAAACCGCGAACGTGCGTCGGCGGGTGATAGACACCACGCTTGCCGAGGCGGAAAAACTTACTTATCCAAATTCAAGCGAACATTTGATTTCGCTTCGTTCCCTCCTCGCAATGGCCGCAGAAGAAAATCGTGGCCGCCAAATGGCGCTTCAGCTAAAATACACGAGCCAAAACGAAACAGGGCTTCAGCTCCTCGCCAAATATTGGAAAGAGTTTAATCTCTACGACAGTGCGCTTACTTTTGACCTTACGAAAGAGGCCGCAACGCGCCTTAAGGAAATTGACCCGAAGATAAAGATCGCGCTCATCGTTTCAGAATACAAATTTGAGCCGACGATTTATTTGTGGGAAGAAGTCAAGGACTTTAAGCCGATGGATATCGTTTGGTCCGCCGAATACCTGAAGCTTTACCGCAAGGCATTTTTTGATGAAGTAAAGGCGAGCGGACGAACGGCGTATGCAATGTCGCCTGATGTGCACTGGATTCTCGGCCATCCTCTGGCCTACGAGGGGTATGAAAAAACGTGGGATGACCTCATCCTGTGGGGTGCCGAAGGAATTTGCACGGATTATCCGGAAAAACTTGCAAAACGGTTGGCGCGCGGGTAGGATGAATCCCGTTAGAGACCGTGGTCGCTTTCCGTATACATTCTACAACTTTAGCTACTAAAAGCATGTTATTAACAATAATCTGGCAGGGCACGGACGACCGCGACCTGTCTCTAACGGAATGAAGATTGTTATGCCCATGGCGGGACGGGGGTCCCGTTTTGTTAACATCGGAGTTACCAAACCGAAGCCGTTGATCGAGGTTCTGGGGAAAACCATGGTGCAATGGTCGATTGAAGGCGCAAGACATACGTACCCGCAAGCAAAAGACAGCGATTTTGTTTTCATCTGCCACGCAGATCACGAAAGGGATTACAAAATAAGCGAAACGTTAAAAGCGCTTGCGGGTCCCAAGGCAACCGTTCTTTTCACTCCCGTCGTGACCGAAGGTGCGGCCTGCACCGTACTTCTTGCCAAGGATCATATTGATGGCGACGAAGACATGCTGATGATTGACGCAGATCATTTTGTGGTGTGCCCGGAATTTGAAAAAGCCAGGGAAGAAGCGCGGCTCAGCGGCTGGGGAGGCCTCATTCCCACGTTTGAACGGACGGCTCCGAACTATTCTTATGCGAGGACCGACGAACAGGGGAATGTGGTGGAAACCCGCGAGAAGCAGGTCATTTCAACGCATGCCGCGGTTATGTACTACTTTACCAAGTGGAAATATTTCGTATCAGCCGCAGAGGCGATGATTGCGAAAAACATCAGGTATAACAATGAATTTTATATGTGTCCGGTGTATAATGAAGTGATTGCGCAAGGGCATATCGTGCGCACCGTGCCCGTGGAGCTCGCGCTCCATCTCGGCACCCCGGAAGAGGCGAGATATTTTGAGGAGCATGTGCCCGAGAAATACCGATCCTGACCGATGGTTTTGACCAATCTATACTCCACAACCTCATGATGAATAAAATAAAAAAAGCAATTATTTTCAGAAATCCGTTAGTGTATCCGATGGATAAACTATTGAACCGCTCTCGATCTGGACTGATGACCGTTAAACTGATGAATGGCCTTGAATTCAAAATACACACCGGCAACTCCGATATTAATACGCTCACCGAGGTTTTTGTAGCCGATGGCTACAAAGAATTTTTCTCTCTTATAACACCGAACTCAATCGCGGTAGACATTGGAGCGAACTACGGCGCCGTATCGGTGGCAATGGCAAGAAATGGAGCAAGGGTATTCGCTTTTAAACCGAATCACTACATCGCTCCTCTTATCGGCGAGAATGCCTCGTTGAACAACGTCAACATTTCTCTCTACGACATAGGAATAGCCGGAAAATCGGGTTTCTACCCCATGAATTTTGAACAGGGATCGTGGGGAGGCGCAAGTATTGTTTTCGACGCGCTCACGGCAAAAAAACATGAAGTATTCAACATAAAGTGCATTGCACTTGACGAGGTGTTCGCGCATTGCAAGGTACCTAAAATAGACTTTCTTAAAATGGACGTCGAGGGAGTTGAATATGAAATTCTCAAATCAAGCGACTTACGCGACATAGGAACAATCTTTGTTGAATATCACGAACCGAGGGTTTCAAAGAAAGAGATCACAGCTCTGTTGCAGAGAAAGGGGTTTGCCGTAAAAGACTTTGAAAACATGAGCTCGCTCTTGGCGCGAAAATGAAATATTTGAAAGAGTGCATGACGATAGAATCCAATGAAAAACTTTAAGCCCAGCGCAGAGATCAAGAAGCTTATCAATTCCGTGAAAGGCGAGGTATCGGATAGTGAAGGGGGTTTTTTGTACCACACTGCTAAAAATGTAACAGGCAAAAAGAAGGGAGTAATAGTTGAAATCGGAGCATGGGAAGGAAGATCGACTGTTTGTCTGGCGCAGGGATCAAAGGATGGTTCTCGCGCGAGGGTTTTCAGTATCGACTACCACCAGGAAGGAGAAGACGAGAATCCTCATGATATCTACGTCAAAAATTTGGCGCGTTCGGGTGTTTCTGACATCGTGACGCATCTTTGCATGACTTCCGAAGAAGCTTCCAAAGGATGGGACGCGCCGATTGAATTCCTTTTCATCGATGGAAATCACAATTATAAATTTGTGAAGCAGGATTTTGAATTATGGTCTCCTTTTTGTGTCGACGGAGCAATCATTGCATTTGACGACTCAACGTACGATGGCGTCAAAGTTTTTTTGCCCGAAGTATTCAATCGCGGAGATTACAGAGCATTGGGGATTATAGATAGCATAACCTATATTATGAAGTCTCGAGAAGGAAGCTTACTAAGAACCAACTATATACTTCTATTGAATAAGGCGCACGATATCGCACGACACATTTCTTTGCCAAGACCGATAAGAAGCATCGTTAAAAAACTCGGGCAAAGCGTAATTCAGTACATCCAATAAGAGTAATTAGCCATGTGATTAATGGGTTCTCACTCACAATAGATACGTCACAACCACCTAACCATGAAACTGGGCAGACTGATTCTCACGCATCGGAAGGACTATATTGAGAAACTGAAGCGTTTTTATCTTGACGGAGGACGCACCGATTTTTTGGTCATCGCGCACAATCAGAAAACCGTTGACCCGTCGAAATTTGTGACGACCGACACGTTTCACTTGGTTCCTTATTGCGGCCGTGGCGAGCGGTTCGGACAGCCATGCGGCGTGAGTGGGCAGCAGTTCCGCGTGTGGGTTGATGTGGTGAAGAG
>MHLB01000034.1:6956-21669 GCA_001818895.1 Candidatus Liptonbacteria bacterium RIFCSPLOWO2_01_FULL_53_13 | reverse complement strand
TGGGTGGTGCATGATTATGATTTTGCGTGCCGCGTGTCCGATAAAGAAATCATGAGCCATGTGAAGCCCAATGAGTATGCGATGATAGGGAAGGCGTTTCCTGTCTGGCAAGAAGGGATGAAGGAGAACGAAGGCATTGATACCTACCCTTTTATTCAGGACCACCGACACACGCATAACCAGATTCCGCTTGGTCCTATTGACGCAAAAGTGTATGCGACACTGATGAACGCATTTCCGCATTATTACCACGGCATCAGAACGCCTCTCTGCGGATATGGTGATTTTATCGCAACCTCACGCGAGAACTTCTTGCTTCTTGACGACCCCGCTCTCAAGGACCTGGAATTTGGCGGGATTGAACAGGTGCCGCATACCATCTGGGGCGTCAAGGGCATTACGCCCGTTGACATGCATCCGCTTTATCGCATGAAAATTTTGCTGGATGTCGTGTATGTACCGATGGATGCGCGTTACGACATGATTCATCCTGCAAAAGTCTGGGAAGGAGAGAGTCCGACCCTTGTTGAGCGGTGGAAAAACAGCAAATGGAAATTCAAGAACTTGATCAAATGGCTTATCGGCTACCACGGCTGGAAGAAGAAGCCGTAACAACGGAATAAAAAAATGAAACACACGGAACATTTTGACGAGCTGTTGCATACTCGGCGCTGTACATTGCTTGGCCTGGGCCCGATGAGCAGAAATTGCGTGGATGCCATAATAGAACTCGGGAACGAGTTAAAGACCCCGTTTATGCTGATCGCTTCCCGCAGGCAGGTAGAAGCGAAAGAGTTTGGCGGCGGCTACGTCAATAACTGGACAACCGAGGATTTTGCGGAGTACGTCCGCGGGCGCGACCGGGGAGGCTACATTGTTTTGGTGCGCGATCACGGCGGTCCGTGGCAGAACTATTCCGAGGTGGCGCAAAAAATGAACTTGAAAGATGCGATGGAATCCGCGAAGCGCTCCTTTGCGGCAGACATCAAATCAGGATTCCACATGATCCACATTGACCCTTCCATTGATATTCATAAAACGCCAACGCAAGAGGAGGTGCTCGAGCGGCTTTTCGAACTTTATAAATTCTGCGCGGACGTTGCGCGCCGAGAGGGAAAAGAGATTTTTTTTGAATTCGGCACCGATGAGCAAAGCGGCGACCTGGAAGATATTTCGGTATTTGAAAACCTTTTGAAGAAGATCGTGGCATTTTGCCAAGAACATGCATTGCCCAAGCCTTATTTTGTGGTTGCGCAAACAGGGACCAAGGTGAAGGAAATGTGTAACGTAGGCGATCTTGCGGCGAGCGCCGTTTCGTCGCCCGACGCCGCCGCCGCGCAAGCGCATGTGCACAAACTAGTTGAAGTGTGCAATCGCTACGGCATCCGGTTGAAGGAACACAACGCCGATTATCTTTCGGATGAAATTCTTGGGTGGCATCCGCGCGCGGGCGTTCATGCGGTCAACGTGGCGCCGGAATTCGGGGTCTTTGAAACGAAACATATCCTTAGGGTCTGTGATGACTTCGGCCTTACTGCAGAGCGTGAGCGGTTTTTAAAACTCGCCTATGACTCGCAAAAATGGGGCAAATGGATGGTTGCAAATACCACCGCAACGGATGTTGACCGCGCGGTCATTGCCGGCCACTACGTATTTTCCAATCCCGAATTTCAGAAGATCAAAGAACGTATTGCCGCCGCATGCAAGGCGCGCGGTTTCGATTTGGATTTCAGCATCAGGCAAGGGTTAAAATACTCCATGATGCGTTTCATTTATAATTTGAATCTTCACCATGGATATTAAAGATTATCTTATGGACCTTCTTGTGGGCAAGGAGGCGGTACGCCAGCCGGAAGATGCGCCCGCAGGGCTTACCGTCCAAAACTTTTCTGCGGTGAAAAAAGTCAATAAGCCATGGGGATTCGAATTGTGGCTCTCCGACGCATCTGACACGCCCTATGCCTTCAAGATTCTCTATCTCATAAAGGGGGCAAAAACCAGTCTGCAGATTCACAAGGAGAAGTCGGAGCATAACTGTATTTTTTCCGGAACGGTACGCGTATATTATGAAAGCGCGAAGGAGGGTTCGCTCCGGTCGATGGAGCTTGGAGCCGGCCACGTGGTGAAGGTGCTTCCCAATACTGTGCATCGCGTTGAGGCCCTCACGGACGTAGTGCTTATTGAAGCATCCAGCCCCGAGCTTGATGACGTGGTACGCCTTGACGATGATTATAAGCGGCCGGACGGAAGGATCGCATCGGAACACGATGCGGCATAAACGCTCGATCCGCCACAAAAACTAAAAGTAATTTACAGGAACAAGTGACGAAAAAACCACTCATTTCCACATATAATTTCCTTCGCAGACATATTTTTGGCGGACGAGGGCTCTCAAGGGTCGGTTTTATACGAAATGCGAATTTTGCCATAGAAGAATTTCTCCGCGGGAAGCCACCAAAAGTCATCGTGAAGGATGGGCTGACCATCCATCTTGATCCGCGCGGGTCGCTTGCGGAAAGACTTATTCCCTATGAGCCGGAATCAACGGCGCTTCTCTCAAAACACGTGAAAGCGGGCGACGTGTTTGTCGATGTCGGAACATCGATCGGATGGTTTACGCTTTTTGCGGCGAAACTTGTCAGGCGGGGCGGCAAGGTATATTCGTTTGAACCGGAGCCGCACAGCTTTGCGCTTCTCACAGAGAATATCAAAGAGAACGGATTCCAGGATGTTGTTATCGCGAAGAACGCAGCCGTTTCAGATAAGGACGGACGAGTGACGCTGTATGTTCCAGGAAACGCTTGGACGTGGAGCAGCTTGGAGGATATTCGGGAAAACTATCGCGAAAGAATTGAGGCGAACTTCCGCAAAAATGAAGATAAAACCGTATATGAGCACGAAGTTGAATCAGTAAGGCTCGATACATGTTTGCCCGGGAAAGTCGATTTTATAAAAATTGACGTTGAAGGAGAGACTGCGACCGATCGGGTTTTTGAAGGTGTCGCGAAGACAATCGCGCGGAACCCGAACATGAAATTTCTCATCGAACAACCATCTCAAAAGATCATAGATACTCTAAAGAGCAAAGGGTATTCCTGCAGGTTTTTGGACGGACTGAACAGTTTTTTTGAGAAACAATGATTTTCCTCCGACAAGAGCGGCATGGAGAAGAGAGTCGTTCTGTCCCACGCTTTGCATAGTTTCTGGACAACTATAATGAGCGTGGTAATGTAGAGAGCGATGGGCGATTATGTTTGGAAGAAGAAAAAAGTTGCAATTCCCGGCGGGGGAGGATTTTTGGGTTCCCGGATCACCGATTGCCTTCGCAGGGCAGGAGCAGAGGTTTTTGTGCCGCGCACGAAGGACGGGGTTGATTTTCGCCGCGAAACAGATTGCTGGGACTATTTTGCCGAAACGAAGCCGGAAATTGTAGTGAACTGTGCGGCGATGCAGGGAGGAATCGGCTATCATAAGGGCCGCGAGGCGGAGCTTTTTATGGACAATATGCGCATGGGGCTTTTTCTTATGGAAGCAGCCCGCGCCGCGGGGGTAAAGAAATTCGTAAATATCGTTGCGGGGTGTTCCTATCCGGGATACCTGGAAAAGGACGAACTGAACGAAGAGGATTACTGGAACGGCGCCGTGCACGAGTCCATCTTCAGTTATGGGTTTTCACGCAAAGCGAGCGTGGCATACGGGGCGGCATTGAAGCGCCAGGATGGGTTTAATTCAATCCATTTGATTCTCGCAAATATGTACGGGCCGGGCGAACATTTCAACCCCGAGCAATCAAAGGCGCTCGCGGGGCTTATGAAAAAAATTTACGATGCGAAAAAAGCCGGCGTACCGTCAGTCGAGATTTGGGGAACCGGCAAGCCCGTGCGCGACTGGCTTTACGTGGAGGACGGCGCCCTAGGGATTTTACGTGCGGCGGGAACCTATGACGAAATAGAACCACTGAACATCGCGAGCGGCGTCGGCATTTCGGTGATGGATCTTGCGGAGCTCATTAAGAAAGTATCGGGCTATAAGGGAGCGTTCATTTGCAACACGAGCCGTCCCGATGGTGCGCTCAAGAAAACATTTGGTATAAAAAAAATGAAAGAGAAACTTGACTGGTTGCCGCAGACCTCGCTGGAAGAAGGGATTCGCGCAACATGGAAGTGGCTTGATGAAAATTATGACTACGCCGTCACTCACTAGGCCTACTCTCGGCATTTTGGGAGGCAAGGGAATGCTTGGGTCAGACCTCATGCGTTTTTTAGGGGAGCGTTACGAAACGCATGCGATTGATAAGGATAATTACGAAGGATACCGCGGACGGCAATTCAACGTGCTCATAAACGCGAACGGGAACAGCCGCAGATTTTGGGCGAACGAACATCCGGCAGAAGATTTCGAACTATCCACCCTTTCTGTCGCAAGAAGCCTGTTCGATTTTCGGTATGAAAAATATATTTATATTTCTTCTCCCGACGCATATGAAGACCCTACGAACCCTACGACAACCATAGAATCTTCCCCGGGGGATTTGCGCGCGCTTTCACCCTACGGATTTCATAAGCGGTTAAGCGAAGAACTGGTACGGCGCTACACGGATGATTTTCTAATCCTGCGACCCGCAGCGCTATTAGGAACTCGGCTCGCCAAGGGCATCGTATACGATATTTTACAGGGGAATGAGTTGTATGTTACATTGGGTTCACGTGTGCAGTTTATTACCACCAATGCGGTGGCGGATATTGTGATGATTTTGCTTGAGAGGGGAGCGGAAAGAGAAATTGTGAATGCCGGTGGAATCGGGGCCGTAACTCCTTCAGATATTGGGGCATGGGCGGGAAAACAGGCGCGCGTCCGTCATGATGCAAAACCGCAGCAATACGAAATGAATACGGAGAAATGCCGAAGCATATACCATGCGCTCAAGACGTCCGAGGAATACGTTCGGATTTTTATACAAGCAAAACGGCAAGCCGAACGCGATGAAATCACGTAATCAAAATTATGACAAGAAAAGATTACGAATTGGGGGATGAGATAAGATTATGGTCAACGTTCGTGCACGAGGATGCTATTCGTGCCGTGGCGGAAACCCTACGGTCAAAATGGATTAATACGGGCAAGCGGGAGAAAGAGCTTAGAAAAAAAGCTTCGCAAAAATGGGGTTTTCCGTTCTGCGTTGCATGTACGAACGGCACGGCGGCGCTCCGGAGCGCGCTCGCCGTTCTTGAAGTGGGTCCCGGAGACGAGGTGGTTTCAACCCCGTACACGTTTATCGCCACGAATACTTCCATCCTTGAGCAAGGCGCACGGCCCGTGTTTGCGGATATCAACTACGACGATCTCAACATCAACTCCGCGAGCATAGAGAAAAAAATCACTCCAAAAACAAAGGCGATCATGATCGTCCATTATGGAGGCAATGCCTGCGACCTTGATGAGATACGAGCAATCGGGAAGAAGCATAATTTGCCTATTATTGAAGATTCGGCGCATGCTATGGGGTCAAAATATAAAGAAGCATACATCGGTGCTACGGGCGATATCGCGTGTTTTTCTTTGCAAGTGGTGAAAATCATCACATCAGGCGACGGAGGATTGATCACCACCACCCGCGAGGATTGGTATAAGGAGCTCAAAAAAATGGTGTGGTATGGCATTGATCGCGACGCAAAAAGAACAAATCTTTTGGATCCGTTGCCGGAGGATTTTAAAGGAGATAAACTTGGCTTCAAATACAACATGAACGACATCACGGCCTCGATTGCAAGCGCGAACCTCGACCATTTTGATGAAGTTGCGCAACGAAGGCGCGAGATAGGCGAGAGGTATCGGGAAGAATTATCCGGCTGCAAAAGAGTAAAACTCCTCAATTATAAGAAAGACAGAACTCCCAATTATCAGATTTTTCCGGTACACGTGCAGGAACGCATGAAATTTGCAGAGCACATGTGGGAACGCAAAATTATGGTGAATATCAACAACAGGCGGAACGATATCTATCCTATGTTTGGCGGTCTACGAGAAGATCTTCCCGAACTCAAGAGAGCCGATGAAGACGTGATACTGCTTCCCATTCACAACGACCTGACCGATAATCAGGTGGGCTATATTATCGATGCCGTAAGGAAGTACGACACCTCGTAATCTATGAAGACATTCCGGAACATATTAGTAACGGGAGGGGCGGGCTATGTCGGCTCGACCTTAGTGAGTGCTCTCTTGCGGGAAGGATATGGCGTAACCGTACTTGATACACTCGCATTTGGCGGATTGGCGCTTATGCCATACTTTGCCGACAAAAAATTCCGTTTCGTGAAGGGCGATATTCGCGACAAAAAGACAGTTGAGCGTGCGATGGAGGGGATAGATGCCGTTATACATCTTGCGGGCATCGTCGGATTCCCCGCATGCCGGAAAGATCCGGAAGGTTCGCGGGACATCAATGTGCGCGGTACCCAGACGGTGGTGGACGCGCTTCCAAAGCACGTGCCGGTTCTGTTTGCCTCAACCGGCTCGAATTACGGTAAGATGCTTGAAAAGGTATGTACCGAACTCAGCACGCTGAACCCGCTTTCCGATTATGCCAAGCAGAAAGTGGAAGCGGAAGAAATTATAAAAAAACACGGCGAATTCGTGATCTACCGTTTCGCGACAGCGTTCGGGGTCAGCTCCCGCATGCGGCTCGATCTTTTGCCGAATGATTTCACCTATCGTGCGGTGCGCGAGAAGACGCTTATCGTGTACGAAAAAAATTTCATGCGCACGTTTATCCACGTACGCGATATGGCGTACGCATTCATCTTTGCGCTTCAAAACTACGACCGCATGCGGGGGGAAATTTATAATGTGGGCAGCAACAACATGAACTACAGCAAAGAAGCAATCTGCCACCTTATTAAAAACCGCGTTGACTACTATCTTCACTTTGCCGACGTGGGGCACGATCTCGATCAGCGCGACTATATGGTCTCCTACGACAAAATCCACGCATTAGGCTTTGCGCCGACGGTTTCCATGGATGAAGGCATTGATGAGCTTATCAAAGCGAGCGAGGTGATTGAAATCAAAAATCCTTATTACAATGTCTAGGGCGGGCGAGATAAAAGAATGGGCGGTGTGCAGGGTGTGCGGCAACGATAAGCTTACCCCCGTTCTTTCGCTCGGCGATCTCTGTGCGTCCGACTTCCTTGCTCCCGGGGAGGAACATCTCGCCCGCGCGTATCCGCTTACCCTGGTCCTTTGCGACAAGGGCGGTGGCGGATGCGGTCTGCTTCAGCTGAAACATACGGTATCTCCCGAAACGCTCTATCGAAATTATTGGTATCGCTCCGGAATGAATACGAGCATGACCAGAGAGCTTCACGGCATTGCGCGGAAGGCAGAGTCCCTCCTGGATCTCAGAGAGAGGGATTTTGTGCTTGATATCGCGGCGAACGACGGCACGCTTTTGCGCGGGTACCATACGTCCGGCATCCGCCTCACGGGCTTTGAACCAGCGAAAAATCTTGCAGAATACAATGCTGTAGGCACAGACCGCATTATCCCCGAGTTTTTTGATGCGAAACTCTGGGAAGATGAATTCGGAGGTCAAAAAGTAAAAGTGATAACCGCGATCGCGATGTTCTACGACCTTGAAAATCCGAACCAGTTCGTTGCAGACGCGGCAAAAATTCTCGACGATGAAGGCATATTTATCATTCAGATGAGCTATCTGCCGCTTATGCTTTCGCAAAATGCGTTTGACAACATTCTCCATGAACACTTGGAATACTACTCGCTTCTCGCGCTAGAATCCCTTCTTGCGCGCCATGGGCTTGAAGCGTTTGACGTGGAGCTGAACGACGTAAACGGGGGGAGTTTTCGCATTTATATCCGCCATAAAGGGAAAGGGAAAACAATCCGCGTTTCGGAAGGGGCGTACGAGCGGTTGCAGAATTTGCGGAACGAGGAAGAACAATCGGGATTGCACACCAAAACAATTTACGATGAGTTCGTCGCCCGCGTGCATAACACGAAGGACAAAGTAGTTGATTTCATAAAACGCGAGAAAGAGAATGGAAAGACAACCTACGTGTACGGCGCATCTACGAAAGGAAATACGCTTCTCCAGTTCTTCAATCTTAACCATACGCTTATTACCGCCGCCGCGGAACGCAATCCTGACAAGTGGGGCAAGAAAACCGTAGCAACGAACATACCCATTATTTCCGAAGAAGAAGCGCGCACCGCAATGCCCGATTATTTTCTCGTCCTTCCGTGGCATTTTTTGGGCGAATTCAAGGAGCGGGAAATTGATTTTCTGCGGCGAGGCGGGAAATTCATTGTTCCTTTGCCGATACCGCATTTACATGACGGGGAAAAAGAGATTTATTTATGAAGATCGCGTTCGTACATCTCAATTTAGCGGTTGAAAGCGGCGATCCGCGGATGTTCTACTGCATCGCTCAAGGAATCAAAAAGCAGGGCCACGACGTAACCGTATACACTGCCCGTTTTGATCCGGCGTGTTTCCCCGATCTCCACCGGGAGTTGAACATCGTAGTAGCCAAGCCGTTTGCGGCGCCGGGCGCGGCAAAGCGAGGGAAAAGTTTTTGGGACGCAGTCAATGCCCGGGTTGCCAGAAATCGTTTTCAAGATGAAGGCGTGGAAGCGGTCAGGAAAGTATTGCCCCCGGATATTGACGTTTTAGTTTGCCAGAATGATCGTTCTTACAAACTGGGTAACTATTATAAACAAGCGCATCCCCGTGCGCGTATGGTATGGATCATGAACAATGCACCTTTCTATTCCGAGCGCAAGCGAAATTTTCTTATGACGTTCGCGAGTATGCTAAACGCGGCTTTCGAGAAGTGGCAGGTACGACGCTCTCTCTCGGGCATTGATCTTATTGTGGTGCACGATGAAGAACGCGGCAAATTGGCCCGCTCATTGGGCAAGCAGACCGCATTGCTCCCGATCCCCGTGGATTTCAAGAGTTTCTATCAGCCGGTCAAGGAACGGGCATCCGGCGACCGCCACCTCACTCTTCTTGGTATTGGAGCTCTAAGCCCGACGAGAAAGTTTGAAGATATCATAAGCGCAGGAGCAATCTTGCGGGACAAAGGGCATGATGTGCGGGTCATCTTGGTGTGTAAGGACGTGCAGCAAGATATCGGATATAAAACCACACTTCTCAATCTTGCGAAGACAACGCGCATGGAGAACAGGATAGATTTCCATTTTGACGGAGCCTCCGAATCGGAATTGCGCGCATTGCAAAAAACAGCCGACTTTTTCGTATTTCCCAATCATTTTAACATCTGGAGCATGGCATCGTTTGAATCCATGGCAGCCGGTTTGCCGCTTTTGGTGTCGCGAGTGACGAGCGTTGCCGAAGCATTACGGGACGGCGAGGAAGCGCTCTTTTTTGACCCGGGCAACGCGGAGCAAATTGCCGACTCCGCCCACGCGTTGGTTAGCGATCCAGCCCGTTATGCTCGGGTGGCTGAAGCCGGGCAGAAATTCGTGAAGACCAAATTGGACTGGGGAACATACATAAAAAACTTTCTTAAAGCGATTGAAGACAAGAATAAACCGGCATGAAAATTCTCAATCAGGTGAATTATATCGGGGGACTTGGAGCCGACTGGTGGATCGGGAGCGGGTTCAAGGATGCATTTGAAGACGCGGGACATCAGTTTTTTTGGTATACCGCCGCGGACGACCTGGAAGCCAGGATGCGTGAAGTCAAGCCGGATATTCTTTTTACGAGCCAGGGAGAGCTTGCAAAAGGAAAACTTCGTATATTCCTTGATGCGCGGAGGCGCGGAGTGAAGATTGTAATGCGAGTGGATGCTTTTTTCGGTGATAATCCCATCATGCGCGATGCGCTCGCGAAGGAAGATCCGGCTGATATATATTTCGGCGAAGTTGAGGGTTCTCGGATGGACATATTCAAAAAAACAACAGGGAAACCCTATGTTATCATCGCAAACGCCGCTCATCATCGGCATCACTTTCCGACAGAGCCCGTCTCGAAGTATGCTTGCGATATCGTATTTTTGGGGGCTCGTCTGCCGGACAAGCGCGAAGCATTTACGAAACTCCTCTTTCCCTTGATGAAAAAATACCGGGTCCAAGTTTACGGACCAAACTGGACGCTTAAAGACAATGCGCTTCGCTCGCTGGGGTTTATCGCACGGAAGGTCGGCGCGCCAGGGCTAAGCGAACGGTTACAACGGTTACGCCTTACTATTCCCGTTGATGAAGAGAATCAGCTCTATTCGTCGGCGAAAATATGCATCAATATCCATGAGCGTGGCGAGAATATGCGAACATTGAGACATCTTATCTTAAACGAGCGCACGTTTAAAATTCCCGCCTGCGGCGGTTTTGAAATCTGCGATTTTGTTCCGCCGGTTCGGAATTACTTTACAGAAGAGGAAATGGTGATGGCAGACGATGCGAACGGTGACTGGATTGCCGATTGGTTCAGAAAAATTGACTATTACATGCATCACGACGAGGAGCGAAAAAAAATTCAATCCGCTGGCACCACGCGCGCCCTGCGGGACCATACCTATCGCAATCGGGTGGCCCAACTACTTTCACTTTTAGGAGTTCCTCGATAATGTGCGCAGACAGAAAGCGGGGACACCGATCATTCATATGAAAATTCTCTATGTGGGGCTCCAGCACGAAAACTATAATTCCCAAAAGGGGATGAGTTTTGAGTATAATAATTTCCTTCTCACGCTTACGCACCTTGCAGGCATTGATGTTATCGAGCGCCCATTCGACGTTATCCCAAGCATTGGGAAGGAAGCGTTTAATAAAAAGCTCTTAATGGCCGTAGAGAAAGAGAAGCCCGACTTGTTGTTTGTTTTCATGTATACGGACGAGATTGACCCGAAAATCCTTAAGGCGATTCGCGCGCGCAGGACAACAAAAATCGTTGCATGGTTTGCGGACGACTATTGGCGATTCTTTAATTATTCAAGACGATGGGCGCCTTATTTTGATTTGGCGGTAACCACTTCTCCCCAAGCGTTTACATGGTACCGGCACGCAGGTTTCACGAATGCGGCACTTTCTCAGTGGGCGTGCAACACCGACGTTTATAAGCCGCGGGAGCGCATGAAAGATATAGATGTAAGTTTTGTGGGGCAATATAAACGAGGGCGAGGGGAAATTATTGACGCACTTCACAAAAATCAAATCGCAGTGCAAGCCTATGGATTCGGCTGGCCCGCCCGAACGGCTGATGCTGTTCAGTCGGGCGGGCCGAACGGTAGAGTATCACAAGAGGAAATGCTTAATATATTTTCCCGCAGTAGGATTAATCTCAATCTGAATGTTCGTCCAGGCAGATGGGAACCCGCAGTGCTTGCGCGCATCTTTCTTAGGAAGTCCATTAATCATCTTGTTCCCGACATCCATTTTGTGGATAATCTTCGTGCATGGTGGCATTTTGCGGTTCCGCACACCCATGCCCGCCCGTTTGAACTCGCCGGATGCCGAGCGTTCACTATCTCCGGATATTCAGAGGGGATTGGGGATTATTATGAGCCTGATCGTGAGATGGTATTTTATCGGGACATTGATGACTTAGTCCAAAAAATAAGGTATTATCTTTCGCACAATGAAGAGCGCGAGAAAATCGCGCAGGCAGGGTACGAGCGAACCATGCGCGACCATACATATCAGAAACGCTTTAAGGAACTTTTTGCAAAGATCGGAATCCTACCAGCATAAACCATGCCAAAGCCGCTCAAACTCCATCTTGGATGCCAGGAGAAATATTTGGAAGGATATGTGAACATTGACCTTCCCCCCTCGGAACATACCGCGCAAATCGTGCGTGCGGATGAATATGCCGATGTGCGGGATCTTTCGTATGACCCGGAGACGGTAGACGAGGTGCGTTCGCACCACATGCTTGAACATTTCTCGCGCCAAGAGGCTTTGGTGCTTCTTGCGCGCTGGCATCGGTGGCTTAAAATGGGAGGCATTATCCATGTCGAAACGCCGGATTTTGAAGAATCGGCGAAAAAATTCGTGACAAGCGGGCTTGATGACCAATTCGCACTCGCACGCCACATATTCGGGTCGCACGAGGCGTCATGGGCATACCACAAAGATTTTTGGTCAGAATCGAAATTCGCATACGTGCTTCACGAGCTGGGTTACGGGGATTTCCGATTTGAGAAATTTTCAAACAACTTAGAGCAGAAAATCCCCGCGCTCAAGGGTTCATTCATAGCGAAGCAGGAGAAGCTTCTTGGAAAGCTTGGGAAAATGGGATTTAATAATCTTTCCAATATCGCGTGCTATGCGAAGAAGGTAGTGCGCGACGTTGATTATGGGGCGGCAATCAAGCGCATTCTTGGAAAATCCCTTGTAGGGAGAGAAAAGAAAATCTTGGATGTATGGATGGAAGACATATCGGGGAAAGTATAAGCCATGGGAAAACCTCTTGTCTCAGTTATTATTCCTGCGTATAACGCAGAAAAGTTGATACTGGAAACGATTGAATCGGTGCGCAAACAATCGTATGCGCCGATAGAAATAATCGTCGTAAATGATGGCTCAAAAGACGGCACCGAAGCCGTGCTTGCGCCACTTTTCCGCGAAAGGAGAATCCGCTACATCACCCAGGAAAATCAGGGGCAAGCAGCGGCACGGAAAAACGGATTTTCGGTATCAAAAGGAACATATATTTCTTTTCTTGATGCTGACGACCTTATCGCGCCGGAGAAGATTGCCGTGCAAGTAGCACACATGGAACAGCACCAGAAGTGCGGAGTATGTTATTCCGATATTTATCACTTTTGGCACCACCAGCCGAATGTGATGCTCAAGAAAAAATTGGATTACCCTTCGGGTTCTATTTTCGACAAGCTGATCCTCAACAACGTAATTCAGGTAATGACCGCACTCATACGCCGCGACGTGCTAGAACGATACGGAATGCCCGGAGCGGGGTTTCGACGCAGTGACGATTGGTATTTGTGGCTCAACCTTGCATACCACGGCGTGCAATTCTGCTTTTTAAACAGAGTACTTGCATTTCAGCGCCGCCAGCAAGAAGGGACGCTTTCCGACCAGCCGACGTATTTCAAGGAAACAGCCGAGACAAACCTTAGAGTGTATAACGACTATTCGAAAATCCTTTCCGAGGAAGAAAAGAAAAAATATAATTTCGATGCCCTCGTCAATTTTTGGAGATACCGCCGTGCGATTGGGTACGTGATCCTCGGAGACAAGGCCAATGCCAAGATGGCCCTCGCGCAATTTCAAGCAACGAGCGGTAAAGATACGCTCAAGAAATTGTTTCTCGCAACGTTCATTGCCATCATCCCAACCAAGATATTCGGCAAGCTCATCCTGTTGGTCCGTGAATCAAAAAAACGCAACTCATTCAGGGTAGTCAAGAATCCGGAGGTTACATTGCCGGTTTAGTTGTATGACCCACGGGAGCGGTGTATGCTTACCCATATGAAAAATTACGTCCTCATCACCGGTGGAGCGGGATTTATCGGCTCTCACACTGCCGATGCCCTCGCGAGGAAGGGATATAAGATTCGGATTTTGGACAACCTCCAGTCAGATGTCCATGCGGGCAAATGGCCGCGATATATCAAAGAGAAGGGGTATGAGCTCATCCGTGGCGATGTGCGCAAAAAGAACGATTGGCAAAAGGCGCTTCGCGGGATTTCCTATGTTTATCACCTTGCCGCCTATCAGGACCAAAGGCTTGATTTCAGCAAATTCTTTGAAACGAACACGGTGAGCACCGCGCTTCTCTACGAATGCATTGTGGGGAAAAAATTGCCGGTGAAAAAAGTCATATTGGCAAGCTCGCAATTCGTGTACGGCGACGGCATGTATCGGTGCAGTCATTCAAATACTACGTTTTATCCCGAACTCCGCACCGCCCTGCAGTTTGCTCGCGGTGAGTGGGATATTCTATGTCCGCACAGAAAAAAAGCAATTCCTCGTCCTTTCTGCGAAGATCAAAGCGTGAATCCCACCAATTCATATGGCCTCTCAAAGCGCGCGCTTGAAATAACGGCGATTCGCCTTGGGAAAACCTATGGCATCCCGACCACAGTATTCCGCTATTCCATCGTGCAGGGTTCGCGGCAATCGCCAAAAAATATCTATTCCGGCGCACTCCGCATTTTCATTCAGCAGGCGCTTGCGGGCGTGCCGCTCACGGTATATGAGGACGGCCATGCCACGCGCGACTTCGTGAGCATCAAGGACGTGGTCGCGGCAAATGTGCTTGCGCTTAAAAATAGAAAAACCGATTTTGAAATATACAATGTCGGAGGCGGGAAGGCGCATACCGTGCTGGGATTTGCGCAAGCAGTGAAACGCATCACGAAGACCAAGTCAAAGATCAGTATCGGCGGGTTCCGGCGCACCGACACGCGCCATGCGGTGTCCGACATTTCAAAATTGAAAAAACTCGGCTGGGGGCCGAAGCATACGACCGAAGAATCAATCGCAGAATATGTGAAGTGGTTCAAAGAGGAAGGATTTGATAGAAAAATTAACCGCAGAGGCCTTATTGAACTAAGGCGGGGGATAAAGAAGTAGAAATTGACGTTTTCTCAATTGTGTTTTATAGTGAAACCCTATGATTGTTGTCCGCGCGCCATTGCGCATCAGTTTTGTGGGAGGGGGGACCGACCTTCCCGATTTTTACCGCCGGAGCCCCGGGCGG
>MHLB01000034.1:0-6867 GCA_001818895.1 Candidatus Liptonbacteria bacterium RIFCSPLOWO2_01_FULL_53_13 | reverse complement strand
CATTGCCCTCAAAAACGGGACTCGGTTCGTCCTCGTCGTTTTCCGTAGCGCTCATGAAAGCACTGCACGCATTCCAAGGGAAAGCGATTGATAAGCGAGAAGCGGCGGAAGCGGCAAGCCGGCTTGAAATTGACCTTGTGGGCGAGCCGATAGGGAAGCAGGACCAATATGCCGCCGCATTCGGAGGGGTTAATGTGCTTCAATTTAACGCGGATGAGTCGGTGAATGTGGAACCGGTACTCATTGACTATAAAAAGCGGGCGGAGCTTGAATCGCACATGCTGGTATTTTTTACCGGTATCACGCGGTTTGCCTCAAGCGTGCTTACCGAACAGAAAAAGAATATCGGGGACGAAGAGAAATTCAAGACCATGCAGGAAATGGCGGAATCCGTGCACGAATTCAAAGAGAAACTTTTGAAAGGCGACTTCCGTGGCCTTGGAGAGATGCTCCACGCCGGGTGGACAAGAAAGAAAAGTTTAGCTTCACATACCGCCAATTCAATTATTGACGACTTTTATGATGCAGGAATGAAAAATGGCGCATGGGGAGGAAAAGCGTTCAGAGATGGCGGATGCGTGATGTTCCTTGCGCCTCTGGAAAATCACGAAGCAATCAGAAAAGCGGTTACCGAAGTCGCGCGTGCGAACAACCTTGAAGAGTTTAGGGAAATTCCGGTGAAATTCGTCCAGTCCGGCGCGGAAGTGCTCTATAACGCGGACCATCTTCACAAGCTTTCACTATAAAAAAATGCAAGAGTATATTAAAAAATTCGCAGAGCAGGCAGAGGTTGCCTTGCGGAATCTCCCGGCAGAAGAGATCGCAAAAGCGATCAATATTCTGCACGCGTGCTACGAACGCGATGGGAGAATCTATGTGTTCGGGAACGGGGGCTCGCTCGCGCTCGCCACGCATTGGGTCTCTGATTTCAACAAGACCGTATTCAGCAATCATCTTGAAAAAGAGAGCAGGAAATTCCAGGCGGTGCGCCTGCCTTCAACCGAGTCCGAACTTACCGCATGGGCGAACGACCTTGGCTATGATATGGTGTTCGTTGGCCCCCTCAGGAATTATTTGCAGGATTCCGACGTGGTGGTCGCAATCTCATCTTCCGGCAACTCGCCGAACATCGTGAAAGCGGTTGAGCTTGCGAAGTCAAGGCACGTGCCGGTTATCGGCCTTTCGGGCTTTGACGGAGGAAAACTGAATGAACTTGCTGACGCGAAAATCAAAGTGGTCACGCCGAAGGGAGAATATGAGCTCGTGGAGAGCATACACGGAATAGTATTTCATATCATGACACGGTATTTCCGCGACTACTTCAATCATGTAGCCAAGCGATTCGAGGAGCAGCATCATAAATAAGCACAGATGAAACATGACTAAAAGAGGTACGCATGATAATGCGGAGATGATCATCACCCGCACGCCTCTTAGATTGGAATTTCTCGGCGGGTCGACCGATATCGCGTCTTTTTATCGGCGTACCCCCGGTCATATTTTGAATGCAACCATTGATAAATACATTCATATCATTGTTAAAAAAACGGATCGAGAGGACATTCTTTTTATCCACGAAAAACTTGAACGTGTGTCCCGCGCAGACGAGCTTACCCACGAGCGCGCACGAGCCGTCCTTAAGCATTTTCATATCAAAAATGGCATAGAAATCGTATCGCTCTCCGATGTGGGACAAGGAGGCTCGGGACTCGGATCGTCAAGCAGCTTCACAGTCGGACTTGTTCACGCCCTCGCAGTTTTTACGCGGGCACGAATGTCCGTGCGAGGGATAGCGGAGCTTGCCGCGCATATCGAGATTGACGTAGTCGGGGCGCCGATCGGCAAACAAGATCAATTTGTTGCCGCGTTCGGAGGCACGAACCACACGATGTACCAAAAAAATGGTTTTGTTGAAGTCAAGCCGATCCGCATCTCGCTACAAAAAACAAAAGCATTTCACGACCATTTGCTCGTGTTCCGCACCGGCACCACACGCTCAGCCTCCGCCATTCTTGGAGACCAAGCGAAACGAGAGAAAGAGATTTTTCCTTATCTTAAGACTATGGCGGGGCTCGTGGAACCCGCTGCGCGCGCATTTGCGGCAGGCGACTTGAAACGCTTCGCGGAGCTATTATACAAAGAATGGACAATTAAAAAGAATCTCGGACCAGGCGTCACCAACAATGAGATTGAAACAATGTATGCCAAAGCAAAGCGAGCAGGAGCTTGGGGAGGGCGCGTGAGCGGCGCGGGAGGCGGAGGATTTCTTTTTATGCTTGCGCCACAGTCACGGCATGGCGCCATTCGCCGCGCGCTAAAGAAATATGACGAATTTCCGCTCCATCTTACCGACGAAGGTACCATTCTTGTATTGCGCGAGACCAAAGAGACGAATAACCGATAACGTCAGATGCAAGAACACACTTCACCGATTACTCAAGCCGTGATTTTGTCAGCGGGATTGGGCACGCGCCTCCGTTCGGTCGTGAAAGACGCTCCGAAAGTGATGGCGCCGTTCGAAGGGAAACCACTTCTGGAACACCACCTCCTCCGGTTTAAAAAACACGGTATCGCCGATTTTTTTGTGAACCTCCATTATCTGCCGGACGCGATCACGAGCTATTTCGGCGACGGGTCAAAATGGGGCGTGAAAATCACCTACGCGCTTGAAACCCCTGACATTTTAGGTACGGCAGGGGGAGTGAAAAATTTTGACGGGAAGCTCCGCGACAACTTCTTCGTAATATACGGCGATATGTTCAGCTTGATTGACTATGCGAAAATGGCGGAGGAGTTCTCAAAACGGGCGGGGCACATCGGGATGGTGCTGATCGGCCCCACTGACCACCCTCATGATTCAGACCTCATAGAGGTGGATAAAGAGATGCGATTTACGCGAATGTGGCAAAAACCCCATCCGGACAACCTTCCTACCGACCTGTCGCTTCTTGCATGCTATGTGTTTAACGAACGGATTTTATCCTATATTCCTCGGAAGCAATATTATGAGATTGACCATCAGCTTTTGCCTGATGTCATCGCAAAAAAAGAAACCGTTTCCGGCTACCTCTCGGATGATTACATTATGGATATCGGCACGCCGGAGCGATATGCAAACGTGCAAGCGTACGTAAAGAATCTTGCGGAGAAAAATTAGCTCTTGCCGAGAATCAAAGAAAGATCAACCGCCTTCCAATTAGGATAGGTTTTCGTGGCTCCTGCAGCAACGAGTGCCGCCGCGATCTCCGACTCTTCGTATACCGGCATACCAACCGCCTGCGACCCCGCTGCGAGCGCAGCTTGCACGCCTCGGGGAGAATCTTCAAATACCAACTGTTCTTGAGGGTCAATGCCCATTCGTCGTGCGGTTTCTATGAATACGTCCGGAGCGGGCTTCGTGTTTTTCACGTCTTCCCGCAACACCGTTTCTCTGCGCGAAAAGACCCTTGAAAGCCCCGAGCGGTCCAGAAGTATTTGCACTTCTTCGTGCGCCGTTAAGGAACCGATACTCGTTTTGATTCCTGCAGCACGAACAGCTTCAAGGAATTTCAGAAACCCCGGGCGCGGAGTTACATCTGCGGTCGCAAGAAGCTCGCGATAATATGTTTTGTCTTTGACGAGAAAGTCACCCACAAACGCTTCTTCTGAAAGACGCATATCGCTTAGTTTATAGATATCTTTTGCGATTGCGTCGTCCGGTCCTCCAATAAAATGAAGCACGGTGCTGATGGCGTTTTGAATACTGCCAAGCTCAACCCCCATCTCGCGCGCGGCGCGCATATGCCCGTTGTGATGGCACGCTTCAACGTCCACAACGGTACCTTCAAGATCAAAAGCGATTCCTTTTATCGGCTTGAGAGTATTTTGCATAGAAATAGTGTAACAATTCAGACATAGAAAAGGAAGGAAGTATCTCGCGAAAGACCCCTCGGTTGAATCGCTGGCTATTTTCACGCGCGCCATGACCTGCTACAATTCATTCCTGCAATGCCTCCCAAAGTAACCATTCTTCTCGCCACGTGGAACCGCGCGAAGATGCTCCCGCGCGCGATTGAAAGCTTACAACGCCAGACCTTTACGGACTGGGAAATTGTGATCGCGGACGACGGGTCCACCGACGAAACGCCGGAAGTGGTTGAAGCATGGCAGAAAAAGTTAAACCCTGCACCGTCCGCCACAGGCGGTCTGGTGTCGGGGGAAAAGCGCATCGTGTACGTGCGGAACCGGGAGAATCAGGGGATTTCCAAAAACTACAATACCGGATTCCGCGTGGCACGCGGGGAGTATATCGCGATGATAGACGATGACGACCCGTGGTGCGATAACGAAAAACTCGCGAAACAGGTCAAATTTCTGGAAGAGCACCGCGATTATGTCGGTTGCGGTGGGGGAGTGATCGTGGTTGACGAGCGCGGCAAGGAAAAATACCGGTATCTGAAACCGGAAACCGACAAGGCGATCCGCGCCAAGATGCTTTTCTCCAATCCGATGGCGAACTCCACGACGCTTTTCCGCAAAAGCACGGGGGAAAAAGTCGGCTGGTACGACGAAACGACGCGCTACTCCGGCGACCGCGATTTTTGGCTCAAGGCGGGCCTTATCGGAAAACTCTATAATTTTCCGGAATATTTCTCGTACTACACGATGACGGGCGGGAATACTTCCATCTCAAAGATCCGCCCGCATCTCAAGGCATCGCTCATGATCACGAAGCGCTACAAAGGGAAGTACCCGCGCTATTATCTCGCGCTTGCGTTCAACGAACTGCAGTATGCCTACGCGTTCGTGCCGGAATTCATCCGGAAGCGGATTCATACACTGCTTGCTCGGTTGAAACGGTTTGCCGTAACATAACTTTTATTTCCCGGAGTACCGGCTCACGAAGGAAGTAAAGAACGGCGAAATATGCGCATGCGGAAATAATGATATTGAGGAGTATGTGAATCGAAAGCAAGGAAATTCCAAAGGTGGTTACCGCCATGACTGCGGTGGCGATAGCGATATTTTTGAGCCGAGGGAATATGGCGATGGGATTCAACGCCTTCATCGTATGCCATAAATATATATTGCTTATGCATTGTGCGATCAATGTTGCCAATGCACACCCGGCGATGCCGAACACGGGGATGAGTAGAATGTTCAAGAAAACATTGGAAAATCCTCCGAGTGCGCTATAGACGATGAGCTTCTTCTGCTTGTTATAGGAGAAAATAGCGTTACTCAAGATAATTGCCGGAAAGTCAATCAGGAGAGTGAGAAGAAGAATCCGGAACGAAAGCGTTGCTGCGGCGAATCCGCCCCCGAAGATAAAGCTAATGATATTTTGCCCGAGGAGAAGTCCTCCTGCTGCCAGCGGGAATGCGAGGAGGAATGTCGCGCTTATGAGATACTCAAGCATATGCGCCATTTTTTTGTCGTCGTTTCTCGCAAGGCGTGCGAATACAGGCAAGATGCTTATTGAAATAATGGAAGGAATGAGATAGAGAAGTTGTATAATTCTTTGTGGTGCTGAATAGAGACCGACGTTTTCTGCGGATAGGAGCCATCCGATCATCACTACATCGGTATTGATCATGAGCATTCCAAGGAGGCCGGAGATGGCAAACGGCCACGCAGAAAAGAAAATGGGTTTTACAAGAGACCTAGTGAAGTTTGTGAGAAGTCCCTTAAAGTAGTGACGCAAAACAAGGAAAGTCGCAATCATCCCGATGCCGGTGCCCGCCGCATACGCGACAGTGAAAGACACTACCGTTCCCACATGAGTCAGCGCGAAGAAGCCCGCTCCCACGATAGAAAGGTTTGTGAGAAGAAACAGCCCCGCCTCCCACTGCATTTTTTCTTCCGAGTCAATGACTGAGAATCCGAATTGGCGAAGCGTGTCAAAGGCGAGGATAAGCGCGATAAACGGGAAGAGCGCCGCAGCCTTCTCAGCCATAACTGCTTCCGCAGTCGGAATCCGTGGGGCGATAAAGAGCACTATGAAGATTCCTGCGGTGAGCAGTACGCACTTAAGAAAAAATGAAGTAGAGAGAATGCCGATTTTGTGTTTTGGGTCGGTTGTCTTAGCATTTTCCCGCATCATCGTTTGATTGACTCCCGCATCAACAAAGAGCGTGAGAAATGCGGCAATCGTGATCGCATAGTTGAATATGCCCCATTCCGTCGGTCCCAAGATGCGAGCGGCATAGATGACGAGAATGGAACGGACAATGCGCCCGCCGAAGTTGCTCACGGAAAGCCAAAGGGTGTTTTTCGCGACTGTTTGGCGAGCCGTTGTGTTGTAGAATAAGAAGTCCTTGATTTTCTTCACCATTGGAGTAGAGTATGAGGCAAACGAACACAATTCATATCAATGAAAACACAAAAGAGGGCGAAAGACAAAAATAAAGTTATCGTTGCGGTATCGGGCGGGTTTGATCCCATTCACGTAGGGCATGTGCGCCTGTTTGAGGAGGCGAAGAAACTTGGCGATGAACTGGTGGTGATTCTCAATAACGACAACTGGCTGAAGAGAAAAAAGGGATATATTTTTATGACAGACAAAGAGCGGAAAGAAGTCATTGAAGGTCTCAGGTCGGTAGACAAGGTTTTGATCACCGGGCACAAGAAAGGCGCCGAAGATATGAGCGTGTGCAGCGAGTTAAGGAAAATCAGGCCCCATATATTCGCGAACGGCGGCGACCGGCGAAGATCAAACATTCCCGAAGTGCCGGTGTGCGAAGAAATCGGATGCGAAATGGTATTCAATATAGGTCCGGGAGGCAAGGTGCAATCAAGCTCGTGGCTTTTGGCAAATTATCTCAAACTTGCGGGTAGGGGAAAGAACGCACAAAAGAAAAAAGCGCGATAGCGCTTTTTTCTTTTGTG
>MHLB01000033.1:6316-12925 GCA_001818895.1 Candidatus Liptonbacteria bacterium RIFCSPLOWO2_01_FULL_53_13 | reverse complement strand
CCGTACGCCCTATCTGGAGGATATGTACGGCAAGAAAATGTGCGCATTGTTTGCGCAAGTGAAGGCGATCTTTGACCCACGGAACATCTTCAATCCCGGGAAAAAAGTGGGCGGGGATTTGGATTACAGCGTGGAGCATATGAAGAAAAGCAATCATTAGGGAAAATGAAAGTTCTCAAATTCACTTCCCATAGCCGGTTCAAGATGCGCCAATACGGGCTTTCGGAAGCGCGCGTGAAGCGCGTGATCCATATGCCGGCACGCATAGAAGAAGGCATTGCGCCGAAGACGGTTGCGATGATGCAGAAAGCAGGAAGCACAAAGCACCCGCACGAGCTTTGGGTGATGATCGTGGACACGAAGCGCGAACGGCGGGTGGTGAGCGCGTGGCGGTATCCGGGCGAGACAAAGGCGGGCGCGCCTCTCCCGCCCGAGATCTTAAGGGAGATGAGGGATATGGGGTAAAAAGCCGATATGCTGATATGTATTGATATGAGGATATTTGTTGTACAATAACCGTAATGCCTGCCATTTCCATTCTGAAGAAAGCGTCGTCCCGCGATCTCAAAGATCTGAACGTCCTTATGGACCAGATGTCGCGCTCGGCTCACTCCGCGCACCGGCTCTCGCTTGCCGAGCTTCGTGGGGTTCTTCGCGATAAGAACGTCACCGTGCTTGTGGTCCGCGATGGAAAGCGTATTATTGCCACAGGGACGCTTACGGCGATTCCCACGATGATCGGCATGCGGGGGCGTCTGGAGGACGTCGTGGTGGACGAGGGCTATCGCGGCAAGGGGCTCGGCGAAAAGATCTCGCGTTATCTTCTTGTGCTTGCGAAGAAGAAAAAAGCGATCTCAATTGAGCTTACGAGCCATCCGAGCCGCGCCGCCGCCATCGCGCTCTATGAAAAGATCGGGTTCAAGAAACACGAAACGAACGTGTACCGCTTGCCACTCGCATAAATACATATATAATGCGAATGACACGAATCACGCCCAAATATTACGAAACGAATTCTATTCGTAGCATTCGTACCTAATTTGTAGATTCGGATTATCTTGCCATGAAAGCACTCATCTTTGACAGGTCAAAAGAAGCATGGGAAACGTCGCGCGGGTTCATGAAAACGGACGTGCCGGAGCCGGTGATTGACGAGGCGAAAAACGAAAGCGACAAGCACGCGGCGATTATCAAGGTCCGCTACGCGGGGCTTTGCGGGACCGACCGGGGCATCTGGAACCGGCAGGCGTTCCGCGACCAGATTTTGGGAAGCCTGGAGAAAGAAGGAAAAGATATTCGTATCATCGGGCATGAATTTTGCGGCGACGTGGTCTCCGCAGGGAGCGAAGCAAAAGAAAAATACGGCATCATGCCCGGCGACTTTGTCGCATGCGAATCACACGTCGTCTGCAATGAGTGTTTTCAGTGCAATGCGGGGGAAAAGCACGTGTGCACGAACGAGAAAATTCTCGGGATTTCACACGACGGATGCTATGCCGAATATATCAAAGTTCCCGGGCATGTCGTGTGGAAAACCGACCCGGCGAAAATCCGTCCTGAAATTGCGGCGATGCAAGAGCCGTTCGGCAACGCGGTGCATGCGGTTTCAAAAACGGACGTGAAGGGTAAGACCATTGCCATTTTCGGACTCGGGCCTATCGGGCTTTTTGCGCTTCTTGTGGCGCGGGGCCTGGGAGCGAAAAAGATCATCGGCGTTGATCCGAACCCTTCTGCGCAGGAAATGGCGAAAAAGCTGGGCATTGATGAAATTGTGCCGCTTACTCCGGCGAAAGAAGGCGCAAATCCCGTTGGAAACTCGGCTTCTCATGGGACAAAGCCCTATGCAAGTGATCCGGAACTTGCGAAAAAAATAGTTGAACTTACGAACGGCATCGGCGCCGACGTGTCGTTTGAAATGGCGGGGTTCAATTCATCTCTCAATAACGCCATCCGCGCCACGAGGCGCGGGGGACACGTCATTCTCTTCGGCATTAAGACGGGCGACTTCGTGCTTGAGGATTACAATACGCTTATTGTGCGCGGGGTAACCCTGCATGCGGTCATCGGGCGCGAACTCTGGCGGACATGGGAGACGACCAAAGCGCTTTTTGAGGATAAGATGAACGGCATACAGGATAAGATGTACAATGTGATTCTCAAGGGTGGGGAAGGGACGATCGTGCCGATTAATGATTACACGAAGGAAATGTTTGAGAAAAAAATGGCCGAACATCTCAAATTACTGATTAAATTTTCATAGCAAATAAAAACGATGATTGATAGCATCAAATCGCAGCTGAACGACGAGCTTTCCGCGATGAAGAGCGGGGGAACTTATAAACAAGAGAAAGTCATCTCCGGTCTCCAGGGCGCCGAGATCGAAGTGGAAGGGAAAAAACTTCTGAATTTCTGCGCGAATAATTATCTCGGGCTGGCGGGGAGCAAGAAACTTGCGGATGTGGCGAAGGAAGGGCTTGACCGCTACGGATTCGGCATGGCCTCCGTGAGGTTCATTTGCGGCACGGGAACGGTGCACAAGGAACTGGAGGCGCGCATCGCGGCATTTTTCGGTATGGACGACGCGATTCTCTACTCATCGTGTTTTGACGCGAACGCGGGGCTTTTTGAAACGATTCTCGCGGAAGGCGACGCGGTATTTTCGGACGAGCTGAACCACGCGAGCATCATTGACGGTATCCGGCTCTGTAAGGCGGAGCGGTTCCGTTTTGCGCACAACGATATGGCGGATCTTGAAGCGAAGCTGAAAGAGGCAGGGGAAAGAAGAAGGAAGCTTGTGGTAAGCGACGGCGTCTTCAGCATGGACGGCGAAGTGGCAAAGCTCAAGGAAATCGCCGGCATTGCCGAAAAATACGGCGCGCTCTTTATGGTGGATGATTCGCACGGAAGCGGGGTTCTGGGCGCGCGCGGGCGCGGAAGCATTGAAGAATGCGGCGTGATGGGGAAAGTGGATATTCTTACCTCCACCTTCGGCAAGGCGCTCGGAGGTGCCGCCGGAGGATTCACCGCGGGAAGAAAAGAGATAGTGGAATACCTGCGCCAGCGGTCGCGCCCCTATCTTTTCTCAAACACGATGCCGAACGTCGTCGCGCATACGGCAAAGTACGTGCTTGAACATTTTGACGAAGAATTTCTTCCGCTGCGCGAGACGCTTGCGGAACGGACGAAGTATTTCAGAAGCGGTATGGAAAAACTTGGGTTTACGCTCGGCGGAGACGGAAAGCACCCCATCACGCCCGTGATGCTTTTTGAGGAGACAAAAGCGATGGCGATGGCGGACTCCTTGTACGAACGGGGGATTTATGTGCGTGGGTTCACGTATCCGGTGGTGCCCAAGGGCAAAGCGCGCGTCCGCGTGCAGATTTCCGCGGCGCATACGAAAGAGCACCTGGACAGGGCGCTTGAGGCGTTCGCAGAGGTGGCGAAAGGAAAATGACGAACATTTGACAGCGATAATGGAGGGGCTACAATCAACACTATGAGAAGGAAGATACAGATTAAGAAAAAAAAGGAGACGACCTTGGGTGCGCTCGCGCAGATGATTGCGCGCGGGTTTGCCGAAACGGCGACAAAGGAAGATATACGGGGACTAGAAAGCCGCATAGATGGAGTAGACAATCGCATAGACGGACTGGACAATCGCGTACATGCTCTTGAGCAGACGGTTGCGGAAGTTTTGAAACTTATGCGCGAGGATAGGAAAGAACGCATGGCGGAAATCATTGATCTGCAAGTCCGGGTCGCACAACTTGAGAAGAAAATAGGCGTCCGCTGATTCAATTTGACAAGTTCGGGTGATCCGCTATACTCAATACACTATGAAAAACGCGATCGCGAATCAACAACTTACACGGAATTTCTATTTTGCGGGTTATTTTAACGCCTCTTCGGGCTACTCAACCAAGGCGCTTTTGCCATAACCACGCACAAAGCAAGCAAGCACTCAAGAACGCCTCGGTTGGATAGACCGGGGCGTTTTACGTTTCGGGATATCCAAACAGCTCTTTGGAAACCGATATCCAGAGGAGAAGGAAGATGATGAGTCATGAAATAGCAGGCCCCGTGGAGGTTCTTGCGTCCGACTGGGGCGGAGGAGGAATGGCGGCAAGGTGCACATGCGGAGGCGTGCACCCGCTTACGGAAGGAGGCGATATGATCGTAGGCGAAGGTGTGTGCCGCGAAGAAGGGCCACGGGAACAACTCGCGCGCGCGCAATCGCTCACTTCAGACGACCTCTTTGAGAGCGGAGTGTGCATCATTTGCGGGTGTTGGAGAGGGAAGAACCACGCTACCATCACTGGTGAATGGTGGGGCCACGGATGCCTCGGCCGGCTCGCGAGACTCATCATTGCCGGAAAGAAGTGACAACCTCTCCTTTGGTCTCGGGCAACGCGCGCGGTAGCGGAACGAGCGTCTCTCGTTCCGCTACCGCAGAAATTCATTGAGTTCGCGAATCAAACAAACAGCATTCGGGAAAATAACAAACCACATGAAACACAGTTCATCAAAGCGCATTATTTATGGCATCCAAGGAGGAAAGGGCAGCTTCAACGAAGAGGCGATTCACTATTATCTCAAGCGGGAGGGGATTTCCCGGTACAGAATAAAGTATCTCTACACCGCGGAGAACGTACTCCGCGCCATTGAAGAGGGAACCATTGACCGCGGACAGCTTGCCATTCACAATTCCGCGGGAGGTATTGTGGACGAGAGTATTGAGGCGCTTGCGAGGTATAAGTGCGAGGTTGTGGAAAAATTCGCGATCAAGATCTCTCACGCGCTGATGATGCGAAACGACGCGAAGCCGTCGGACATCACGGCCATTATGACGCACCCGCAGGTGCTCGCGCAGTGCCGGCGCAATCTCCAAAAGAAATATCCGAAGCTTATCCAGACATCCGGCAAAGGGAAATTGATAGACCACGCGCTTGTGGCGAAAAAGCTCGGCGAAAAGAAATTGCCGAAATCCGTTGCCACGATGGGGAGCAGGATTCTTGCCGAGCTTTATCACCTCACCGTCGTTGAGGACCGCCTTGAGGACCTCAAGGAAAATTACACAAGCTTCTTGCAGGTGGGAAGGCCGCACTCGCAGGCCGGCCGCACTTGACAGCATTCCCGCGAAGAGTAAGCTGATAATAATCATCATGCAACGGCGCAATTTCTTCTTTTTTAGCTTTTTCTTTAGCCCCCTTTATAGGTCGGGAGATTTTGCGTGAATATGAAAAGGAAAGAATAACTACACGAAACACCACACAAAGCCCCCGACCTAGGGGGTTTTGTTTTTGCGAGCTGAAGATTGCTTCGCGGGGAAACGGAATAATCTTCAGACCGCAAATGGGTTGCGGTTTGAACAGCTCCTTGTCGGTATGAGGGAAGGGAAAGGCAATGCCGAAAGAACTCGAGTACGTATGTTGTTGTTGCGGAGAGTCGGCGATCCAAGCGCTTTACCTCGGTGTGTTCAGTGGGACAGGGTGGGTCCAGTGCCATGGAGATGACATCGTTCCCATTTGCACGCACGAGGAGTACGAAGCACGGCAACGCGAAGCAGCTTCCGCGACATCCGTAGCCGCGCGTCCCTGCTGATGCCCGTCAAGTGATGGCGGGCGCCGCCGGGCCGGGGGAAGACGTTCCCCGGCCCGGTTTCTTTTTTGCACAACGGATTTTTACCTTCTGCTTTCAGAAAACCCTTCCACCGCTTCGCGGAATGCGCTGAATACTTTTTCAAACGGGTCATCGGAATCGATTTCGGGATGGCACTGGATGCCGAAGCAGAAATAATTCGGGTCGGCGTGTTCAATTGCCTCCACAATTCCTTTCGGCGAGCGTCCCGCGACAATAAGGTTCTCGCCGGGCTCGTTCACCGACTGGTGGTGGCCGGAATTCACGGGCACTTCCGGCGCGCCGACGAGCGCGCGGAGTTTGCTTCCTTCAGCGATACTTACGGAGTGTTTTTCCGCAGAGCGTATGCCGTCATAGCTTTCGGCGGGGTCGTGATTCTCTCCGTCCGCGATGTCCGGCACGTGCTGATGGAGCGAGCCGCCGGAAGCGATGGCAAGCGCCTGGCACCCGCGGCAAATCCCCAAAAACGGCTTTTTGTCGTGGAGCGCGCGCTTGAGGAGATATATTTCAAGCTTATCCCGTGCCGGTTCTTTGATATGCGTTTTTGGATGCGGGGTTTCTCCGTAATGCGCGGAGTCAAAGTCGCTCCCGCCGGTATAAAACAAGCCGTCCGTGAGTGCGTAGAGCTCGTCCGCAACCTCGCGAGGCGATGCGGAAGACACGAAAATCGGCAGAAGGGAATGTTTCGCCAGTTTTTTCACATAGGTTTCGCGCACGAAATGAAGCGGCGTAGCGGCATCGGTCTGCGGCAATATTGCGAGCGGTACAAGCACTTTTTTCATGAAACCTTATCGTATCATCCCATGAGAGATTTATCCACAGATTGGCTCGTTGACAGCAACGCAATGGCTGGTTATAGTGAACTGCATATGACACGCGTCACCATAGCAAATAGCGCAGGGCAAATCTGGTGGACCCCCAATCTCTCTCGAGAAAGGGGAAGTTTCTTCGCGTAATATACCGGCTATCCTG
>MHLB01000033.1:0-6289 GCA_001818895.1 Candidatus Liptonbacteria bacterium RIFCSPLOWO2_01_FULL_53_13 | reverse complement strand
ACCGTGGCAACTTTGTTGGCAAAGTGCGCCCGCCGGGCGCACAGTTTCGTTGCGCCGATTCATCCCCGCGGCAAGCCGCGGGGTATTCTCCGGCGCTCCCAATAACGAGGTGAACCATGAGTGGATTCAAGGCGTTTGTAGAGCGATTTCCGTTTCAACCGGAGCGTAGCGGTTGTATCGGCATTGAGCGAGAACGCTTCCTCGCCGATGCGGACGGCATCTACGCGCCCCGCGCCGAAGAGTTTCTCCGCATCGTCGGTGACCCCGCGTGGACCTACGAACTCAGCGCATGCCAAGTTGAGGATCGCACAGACCCGCTCCGCGCCGAGAACGACATCTTGAAGAATCTCAAGAGGAACGACCTTCGGGGGTGCGTTGCGGCACGCTCTCTCGGGCTGTGCATCGTCGCGAACGAGGTAGCGCCCGAAGACATGCCCATGGACGTCTACCCCGACCCCCGGTACCTCAAGATCGTGGAGCATCTGAAGCCGGCAGCGCTTGCAGCCGCGTGCCGCGTTACCGGCACGCACATCCACGTCGGGGTCGGCTCATGGGAGCGCGCGTTCGCAGTGTATCACGAGCTTTCCCGCCATCTTGAAGAGCTTATGGCGCTCGGTGACCACTCGCAAGGACTGCGCCTTCGTCTCTACTGCGAAGTGGCGAAATCGTGGAGGCCGCCCCGCTACGAGAGCGCGGAGCACTTCTTTGAAGTCGCCACGGCAGAGGGGTTTGCGGGAAATTCCCGCAACTGCTGGCACTTGGTCCGCATCACGAAGCACGGCACGGTGGAGTGCAGGATGTTCGGTGCTGCGGAATGCTCCGAGGAAGTGCTCGCGTGGGTCTCGCGCGTCCGCGCAATCGTCGGACCGGGGTAAGTATTTCCTCCGCGAGATTAGTTCGTTATTACCTCACCTCACGCAAAACCGTAAAAGGGCCGAATCGTATTCGGCCCTTCGTTTTTCACACACAAAAAGTTATCCCCAAAAGCCTCTTGACAACATGCCCGCAGGCGATATAACATAAATAATACAAGCTAATGAATGCCTCGGAACATAATCTGATCCGGCAAAACGCGCAGAACCTCCTTTTTGTGGTCGGTCTTATTATTCTTAGCCAAAAGCGGTTAGGAGGAATTCTTGCGTAATATATATAAAGACAAAGAACACATAAAAACGCATAGAACCAAGACCTCCTGACTGCAGGAGGTCTTTTCGTTTATGGTGAGCTTGCCGAACCATTGAGGGCTTGCGGAACGAAGATTGCACCACTTGTTGATTCAATCTTCGGACCGGAAACCAGAGGGGTTTACGGTGCCGATGGCTCATTGACAACTTGATATTGCGAGAGAGCTTATCGGAGAAGGGGGCATGAGGGAAGAAACCGTCGCATCGCAAGCTCTGAGGGAATTCGGGAACCCGGCCCTTCCGGGTTCGCCGTCCACGGAACCTCAAGAGCCGTTTTACACAGGGGCATTCTTTCAATGGTCGAGGCACTCGCCTTCTTCCAAGTGGGAGTGCCAGTGCGGAGGGAATGGCGGATGCTCGGGATGCTGTCAGATCCCGGAATGAGAGGAGAAGACGATGCCGGACGATAAGAACAGGGCGAGCAAGGGCGGGGACGCGAAGGAGGCGGAGCCCACGCGCGGAGCCCTGGATCAAGCGGATGGGTGTCCTTACGATGACGGGAACCCGCACTGGGGGGCGTGCTTCCCCAATCCGATGGGTTCCCAGATGTCGTGGCCTGCCAAGCCGTAAGACACCTCGTTCGCGGGGCCTGAAGGAGGAACGAGATGCCGTCTAATTCCGACGTCGGGTCGGCGCACTCACCCCTGAACGCGCCGAATCTCACCGTGCGCCTGTGCGGGGCGTGCGGATCGATTGAAACCAGGAACAAAGCGGACGATGCATTCGTCGCTGTCGTGTGCGACGCGTGCGGGTACGAGGAAGTCGCTCCGCTGGAACCTGGAGTGACGCGCGGGATGGAGTGAAGAACCTCGTTCGCGGGGCAACGACCCCGCAAGGAGTGAAGATGACAGGAGACCCCGCAATCCCCATTCGTGAGGCGGCGCCTACGGTGCCGCCAGAAGAGGTCGCGTTGAGACCTTCTGGACATCACGACTGGCGCAAGGAGCGTGGCGAGTGGAACGGTCGCCAACACCTCGGCAGGGTGACCGAGCTGGTAGTCGCAGTCGGCACAGACGGCGGAATTGCCTTGGTGGACGCTCAACCTAGGCGCACACTGGCATGAGACAGGAGGAAACCGTGGCGAAGCCGAGCGGACGACAGAACGGAGGCGGGAGCGCGGAGAATGCGCTCAAGAGAGGGCCGAGGATGAGGCCCCGGCGGCCGCGGAAAGGAAGCCGCAAGTAGGATGCTCTAGCGGAAGACAGAACCGTTAGAGCGCATGCACCGTCGTGAGACGGGTGCGCCGAGAGGGAGGATCGCAGTGCGCGACGCGTGCACATCAGCCGATCCTCCCTTTTCAATTTAAATATTTCCATCAATAACATAAACGAGTGTTTTTTCTGCGGCAACTCTCGGAGGTGCGCGAAGCTTGGTCCCCGCCTTGGCGGGGTTCGCGTGCCGAGAGCGTAGGTGCGCGGCCGCCGCAGGAGCGGACGCGACACCGGTGCCGCAGAATAAAAACGCGAGCGCTAATACCCCCTGCTCAACGCCATTACTACTACGATGGAAAATTCTTTTGATACTTTTTCCTGTGCGGACTGGAGCGTAACGGTGAAGGTATACGTTCCGGCAACCGACGGGATGCCGGTGATGGTTACGGGAATTCTGCAGGGCGCGGCGACGCAGACCGGCTGGTTGAGCGTGAGCCCCGGCGGGAGCGCTCCGCTTGAGATGGACCACGCGTAGGAATCAATGCCTCCGCGCGCTTCGATCATGGTGCTGTAGCGGTCTTGCTCAACGACTTGCGGAAGCGAGGCGGTCGTGATGCCGAGAGGCGGGAGCGGTTCTATGGCGATTTTTACCACATCGCTCGTGCCGTTTGCGTTAGTGACGGAAAGTTCATATGAACCGTTCGGAAACGGAGTGTTACTGCAAGCGCGCCCTCCGCCCGGGCACGCATACGCAGGCATCACAAACGAAAGGGATTTTCCGTCGGGTGACGGAAGATTGGGAATCGCGTTGCGCACGCCGGCAAAATTGATGCTGTTGCCGGTGCGCGTAAATCCGGAGCCCATGATGGTCACGCGCGTGCCGATAGGGCCGCTCCCCGGGCGCAACTCCGCAATGACCGGCACCGCGTCCGCATCGGTCAGGTCGCGCACAGTGATTTCCGAAAGCCCCGACACCACGTCGGTTTTCTCGTCAAGCAATCCCTTGATGCTTACGAATGAATTTGTCTGGAACGGATTTTTCGCCGTGAGCAATCTCCCGTCGCGCGTGCGGAGCACGAAGCTTCCGTCTCCGGCATTAAGCTGTACGATGGTGCCCGTGTAGCGCTCGGCGGCCGGTTTCATATAAGGAAGCGAAAGGTCGCGGACGATCTCCGCCTCAAAGAGGGTCTGTTCGTTGTTGAGAAACACGCCGTACACATTCAGCTTGTCGCCCGCGGAGATATCGCTCGCATTAGCTGTTTTTCTGTTGCGGTCAAGCACGGAGGTCGTGCCGGTAAGGCGTACCTCGTATTTTTCGGCGAAATCAAGATAGGACTTGACGCGGTCGGTAACGACAATTTTACTCGCGCCGGAGTAGCCGGCAAGCGATTTGATGCCCACGGGGCACGATATCGTTTTCTTGCCGTCGGCGAAGCTAAGGCAGCCGTCGCCTGTGCGCCGGAACACGATAAACGCATTGGGGTTTCCCGCGCTCGCGCCGAGCACTTCCACGTTGTTGATCTGCACATAATTTTTCTCAACCGGCTTTGAAATATTTTTTATGCTAAGTCCGCGCACCACTCCGTCGTCCACGTAAACTCCGCGCACCGTCACGTGGTCGCCCGCGGAGAATTGCGCGAGGGTTCCCGCCGTGCTGTCCCGCAAGGAGAGTTTCGTTTCGGGAACGATTTTCACGCGATAGAGATTCGGAGTTGCGGGAGACGCGGGAGGGCAATTGACCGGGGAGGTTTTCTTGGCGCCCTGCGAAGCGATGCTCGCGCACGCGGGAATTTGCGAAAGCAAGGGAAGCACCTTCGGCGAGATGCGCAGCGCGGGGTTTGAAGTGTCTACGGGCGGGGGATTCTTGAAAGAAAAGCTGATTTCCGCGGGCGACACCTGTTCCACGATGAAATTGCTGAATTCAAAAAGCTGTCCCGTAGGCGATGCGACCGTTGTTTGTTGTGCGTGCGCGGAAAGGAACGCTACCGCTCCGATGAATATTATGGACAACAGTGATTGTATTTTCATGGGTGTTGTTAGATTCAATTTATCACAAAATGGAGATTTTTGGAATGGCTTGGAAAAACTCCTAAAAGGCGGTAAGATTTCTTCCGAATGACCAAGGAGACGACCAACGAACCCGACAAGAAAAAACGAGTTAATCTCGCTTATATTGATGCGACGAATCTTGATAAAGCGCTTCGTCGCGATTTAAAGTGGAAACTTGATTATAGGAGGTTTCGCATATGGCTTACCGAAAAATATAAGGTTGAACGTGCCTATATCTTCATCGGTCTCATTCCGAAGTACAAAAACCTCTATACTCATCTGCAGGACTGCGGATTCATCCTTGCTTTCAAAGATGTGATTTATCAAGATGGCAAACCCAAGGGGAATTGCGACTCGGACTTGCTCATGCAGGCAAGTAGTGATTTTTACGAAGGAGATCTTAATAAAGCCATAATCGTAGCAAGCGACGGAGATTACGCGCCTCTTATCAGGGTTCTGCAAAATCGGAATCGTCTTGAAGCGATACTCTCTCCCAGTATGCCAGCCAAGTGTTCAATTCTCTTAAAAAGAACAGGCGCATCAATCGCTTATTTGTGCGATCAGCGTTCAATGCTGGAATATAAAGAAGATAAGACAGGTACCTAAAATGAAAAGGCCCCCGATGCGGACGAAACCGCACAAGGGTCCTTCTCGTGGTGATTGGATGCAGTATACACCCTTATGCGGTGAAGTGTCAATGGAAGTGTGCATAACGAGCAAAAATATGACGAAAAACCTAAGAAAAACCTACCAATTCTTCTTCTATAAACCCTCTTGACACCATGAAACTCTCTCTCGCCATCGTCGGTATGCCGAACGTGGGCAAATCAACGCTTTTCAAGATTCTCACGAATCAGGATATTACGATTGCGAATTATCCCTTCGCGACGATTGACCCGAATGTGGGCGTAGTTGCGGTGCCGGACGAACGGCTTACGAAGCTCACGCACCTTTCCGATTCAAAGAAAACGATTCCCGCGGTCGTGGAGTTTTATGACATCGCGGGGCTCGTGAAAGGCGCAAATCAGGGCGAGGGGCTCGGCAACCAGTTTCTTTCGCACATCCGCGAGTGCCAGGCAATCGTGGTGGTCCTCCGCGTGTTTCCTGACCCGGACATCCTGCACGTGGAAAATTCCGTTGACCCCCCGCGCGATATGGACATCATCAACACCGAGCTCGTGCTCAAGGATTTGGAAACCGTGGAAAAACGCCTCAAGAAAGCCGAAGGAGAAGCGCATACGGGGGATAAAAAAGCTATTGAAATCCGCGACGCGCTCCTTACGGTAAAACGGTGGCTTGAGGCGGGGGAAATGCTTTTCAGTAAAAGCAAATTGGAATCTTATTCCAATGTTCTTGAGAACATTGGAATAAGGGAATTGCAGCTTTTGACGGCGAAAAAACAGCTATATTTGTTGAATGGCAACGAGTCGGATGCGGCAGGCGACGTGACGGAAAAGATAAAAGCGCTCAGCGCAGATTATTTGGTAATGGACCTGAAAAGCGCGACCGATATCGCGCCGCTTATTCGCAAAGGATATGAAATTCTGGACCTCATCAGTTTTTTCACGACGGGAGAGGACGAAACGCGCGCGTGGACGATTGCGCGCGGCATGAAAGCCCCGCAGGCATCAGGCGTGATTCACACGGACTTTGAAAAAAAATTCATCCGCGCGGAGGTTATCGGCACGGATAAGTTATTGGAGGTTGGCGGTTGGTCAAAGGCCAAGCAGAAAGGGCAATTGCGGCTTGAAGGAAAGGAATACGTGATGCAGGACGGAGACGTGATAGAGGTGCGCCACGGATAGAACGATGTACCAGATGGTGCAAATGGCATACCGGCTCATACATCTCGGCCGTCCAACTGTTTACATTATAATTGAATATTCAATTATAATGTAAACAGTT
>MHLB01000032.1 GCA_001818895.1 Candidatus Liptonbacteria bacterium RIFCSPLOWO2_01_FULL_53_13 | reverse complement strand
AGCTCGGCTCGGAAATCATCATTGAGCACGCAAAGGGGCATTTCAGCGGAGGCCGGGACAAGATAACGGAGCTCCCCGTCGCGCGGGACAAGGTTCTTTCGCTCGCGGGATAGCGGGAAAATTCGCACCCCTTGAGCCAATCATTGGCTCATCTCCCACCATTTGAGCCAAGGGGGAAAACGGGAGGGGTAAACGGGGTGAAGGGGGAGAAAGAGGAGAAAAATCCCTCCCCTCTCCGAGGTACCCGCCCGACTGAACAGTCGTTCGGGCGGGCTCCCTTTAGGAAAGGGAGAATCAAAGTGATGGATCTGGATTCCCGCCTATCCTTCGCTCCGGCTCAGGACCTTCGGCGCGGGAATGACAGAAAGGGCGCGGACAGCCGATCAAAACAAAAAACATCGCTCTCGGCGAGCAAGGCCGTGCTTGGCCATTCAAAACGCCAGTTTGCTCCAAGGCACTCGGCGTGGTAGATTTTGAGCATACGCGGAGATTGAAGCAGTTTCTTTACCTCAATGCTCGGAGAATTAACCATCAGGCGCAGCCCCGCGGTCCTTCTGTGGAAATTCGCGGCCGTTGAGGCGGCGGCATTTCTCCTCTATCTCATCGCGACCCTTTTCGGGAACGCCAAGTACGAGCTTTACGTACAGCTCTCATTTTCGGATTTCCTTTCGTATCAGGTAGCAAAAATGCTGTTTCTGTCGCTCGTGCAGTTCGGGCTCACCGTGTACGCCTTCCTTTCCTGGTATTACGAAGAATACATCGTGCATCCCGGAACCATCACGCACGCGTACGGCATCGTACGGCGCAGGGAGAGAACGGCGGCGATAGGGAGGTCCACCGCGTTCGCCATTGCCACGAGCCCGTTCGGGAAGCTGTTCCGTTTCGGTTCGCTCTACGTGAAAAACGGCACTCCGCCCTTCGTGCTGGCGGACATTTCGCGTCCGGAAAAGGTTTTGAAGCTCATACGCGGAGAATTTCTTCCCGCGCAGTCGTTCTCGCACGTGCCCGACATACGGGCGCTTCTCGCGCAAGACGAGCATGACCGGCTGGAATTCAAATCGTCCCTCCGGTTTGACTACCAAGCGGGGAACGTGAGCCGCGAGATTGAGAAGGCGGCGATGAAAACGATAGCCGCGTTCCTGAACTCGCGGGGAGGATATTTGGTGGTGGGGGTGAGCGACGCGCGCGCGCCACTCGGTCTCAAGAGCGACTACCAAACGCTTCAGCGGAAAGACAGCGACGGATTTGAGAATCATCTCACGCAGTCGTTCAACCATATGATAGGCCCCGAATTCCGCAACCTTATCAAGCTTTGGTTTCACGACGTGGAGGGCAAGGACGTATGCGTGATAGAAACGCTTCCGAGCCCGCGTCCGGTGTACCTGAAAATTGACAACAACGAATACTTTTATATGCGCACGGGGAATATTTCCACCTCGCTCAAGCTGAGCGAAATTGAATCCTACTCCCATTCCCGCTGGCCGGTGCAGGGGTAGGGAATAGGGTATAGGGGGTAGTGGAGAAAGAAACCGAATATTAAGAACCTCTCCGTTTCACGAGTTCCAGCCGGCGGCCGTTGTCGAGGTAGGTTACTTTGTCAAAAAATTGCCGCATAAGGAAAATGCCGCGTCCGCTTGGTTTCAATTCCATCAAATTTTCCGGCACGGTCGGTTCGGGAACAGCGTCCGGGTCAAAACCTTTTCCCTGGTCTTGCAGGGTAATTTTTAATTCATCATCGTTTAGCTCAATATCAATCGAAACCATGGGCACCGGTGTGCCAGCGCGCGCGAGCTGGTCAAGTTTTTTCTTCGCCGCCGCCTGAAGTTTCGCCTTGTCTTGCCCTCCCTGGAGCTGCAAACTGCCGAAGAGCATGCTGTTTGAAAGCGCCTCGTGAAAAGCGATAACGATGTTATCGATATCGTCCTCATTCTCATTCCACCGCGTATTGCGCAACCGTTCCCGCAACGCCGTTACCGCAGGGACAATGAGGGCTATATGCGGGGGGAGCTCCCAATGATTGCCTTCAAATAGCCCCTCGGTGCTCGGTTCAGTTTCCGGACTTGTCATTCCGCCAGTGTAGCAAATATGCGCAAAAATTCCACTTTGGCTCCATGGGTGAGCCAATGATTGGCTCATTTCCCACCATTTGAGCCAAAGGGGAAAATGGGAGTAATGGGGTGAAAAAGGGGGCCCCTCGACTGCGCTCCCTCCTGCGCCAAAACTTCGGAGGGCAGGCGGGGAGTGATAGGACCGATAGGACTGATAAGACTGATAAGACCGATAAGACGGATAGGACGGATAGGAACCATTCAACAAGTTCCCGCCGGAGGCGGGCAGGCAGGGCAAGCGGGAGAATAAAAACCCCTCGCCCTTGCACCCCACCCCCGCCCTCCCCTCCAAAAGAGAGGAGGGGGTATGGAATAAGAGAGTTACTGTCCGTTGAGGATGACGCGCGTGGCGGGGCCCACATTGCCCTTTGCTTCTATGCTGTGGGCGGTCTGTAATCTTTTCACCGCCGCTTCCGTAAGCGCGCCATAATAGCCGGTTGCCGAACCGGAATAAAATCCGAGCGCGGTGAGCCGTTTCTGGAGCGCGGTCACTTCAGCTCCTTGCGAGCCCACGCCGAGAGCCTGCGTAAAGGCGTAGGAGCCGGAGCCGGTTACGCCGACGGCGTTCGTCTGCGCACTGCCGGCGACGCTTGAGGCAAGCTGGGTCAAAGTGTTCGCCATGGATTGGATTTGCAAAAGCAGTTGCGTCAGCTGGCTTTGTATGGACTGGATAGTCGCAAGAATAGTGCTGTTGTTCGTCGCGGTTTGCGCGGCGGTCTGCGTAGTCGTTTGCGTCGTGGTCTGTGTGGCCGTGGTGGTCGTGCCGGTGGAGCCCGTTACGGTGACGGAGAGCGTACCGCAACCGCCCACGGACGCGCATACGGTAATTTGCGCGGAACCGGCGGAGAGCCCGTAAAGAAGAATGGCGTTATTGCTCACGCTTGCCTGCACGATGCTCGTATTCGGATGGGACGAGATAAAATAGCCGGAGCTTCCGGAGAGCGAAACAGTCATACTTTGTCCGACCACCATGGAGGGATTTGCCACGCCGAAGGCGACAGCTTGGTTCGTGGTGGTGGTCGCAGTAGTAGTGGTGGTAGTGCCGGAGCCCACTGTGACATAGAGATAGTTGCAACCGTTCGTCGTGGAGCACACCGTGAGCGTCGTTGAGCCGGTCGCCAAACCGGAAATCGCGAGCACATTACTGCTCATGGATTGCGATGCCACGTTGGAATTCGTGTTGGCGGTCACATAATATCCCGACCCTCCGGACACCGTGACGGAAAAAACCTGGCCGACCGCGATGGACGGATTGGCATTGCTGAAAGACAGGGAACCGGAACCGCTTGGGCCGCTGTTGCCCACCGTCGCGCTCAAGGTGCCGCAATTGTTGGACTGGTCGCACACGGTGATGTTCGCGATTCCGGTCGCCAGAGCGGAGAGCGTAATCGTATTGCCGCTCAACGTTGTGGAAACGGCGCTCGTGTTTGAATTGGTGGAAATGGAATACGTGCCGCCTCCTCCCGATACGGTAACGGAAGCGTTCTGTCCCGCCGTAAGCGTGAGGTTATTTTGGCTGAACGAAAGCACGCTTCCGCTTTGTACGGTAATGGTCAAGCTCGCGCAATCGGAAGCGGTGTTGACGTAGCAGATGGTCGCTACCGTGGAGCCGGTCTGATTGCCGATGGCGGTGATTTGCGGTGTCCCGTTCGCCTGCAAGGCGGCAATGGAAGGATTGGTATTTGCGCTCCAGTATACCGCAGTGGTGCTTGCCTGCGACGAGACGGTCACCGACTGGCCAAGGCCGAGTGTGACGCTTGACTGGCTGAGCGCCGGCGCCGCGTAGGCGACTGATGCGCCGAAGAGACACACGGCGGAAGCGATGCCTGCGACAGATGCGGGCAAAAATATTTTTTTCATGTGGGTTTTTATAAAGGTGCGGATTCCCTGACCTTTTAATTATTATTTTTGGGAATCCTGCGTTATTTCATAATCATTATAACGCCGAAAGGGGAAAGGGGGAAACCCCCCGACTGCGCCCCGCCGTCGCTGAAGCTTTGTCGGGCAAGTCGGGGAATAAAGTTGGCTACCCGTCGATCCCCGCCGCAAAGCGGCGGGGTATTTCGCGGACAGCACCGTGGCAACTTTGTTGGTAGGGTGCGCCCGCCGGGCGCTCACGCGTTACTGCGCCGCTCATCCCCGCGGTCCAGCCTTCGTAGCTGAAGCTACTTCGGCGGAGCAGGCCAAGCCGCGAGGTATTCTCGGCGCTTCCAATAATAGGACGAGTAGGACAGATAAGTCATATAAGTCGAATAGGACCGATAGGACGGATATGGGGATATGGCGGATATGAAGATATGACGACATAAGAGATATGCACAACCCGGCGCGGTTGTGCATAACGTTTGTGGTACAATAGAGATATGCGAGACGGGAAGACCATTAAGGCGGCGATTGAGCGCCAGCTTTTACAATCGGTGGAGACGATTTCCATCGTAAAGCTCGTGGACTTGTTCGTGGAGTTCGCGTTCGTCACGCGCTCGTCCGACATTCACCTTGAGCCGACGCGCGACGCCGTGCGCGCCCGGTTCCGCGTGGACGGCATCTTGAAGGATATTTTTGACAAGGTGAAATTTTCCAAGGAGCTCCACCATGAAATTATCAGCCGCATCAAAGTGCTTTCGGGGCTCCGCACCGACGAGCATTTCGCCCCGCAGGACGGCAGATTCCGCGTGAAGATGGAGGACGGGCAGGACGTAGACGTGCGCGTGTCCATCATGCCGACCTATTACGGCGAGAACGCGGTGATGCGCTTGCTCGCCGAGACGCGCGCGTTCTCGCTTCAGGACCTCGGATTTTTTCCGAACGACCTCTTGCGCGTGGAGAACGCGATGAAGAAAAGCTACGGCATGATTCTCGCGAACGGCCCCACCGGCTCCGGCAAAACGACGACGCTTTATACGATTTTGAAAACGCTGAACTCTCCCGAAGTGGAGATTATCACGATTGAAGACCCGATTGAATATTCACTGGACGGCACGACGCAAATCCAGACGAACACGCAGGCGGGGCTTACCTTCGCCACGGGGTTGCGCTCCATTCTGCGCCAGGACCCGAACATCATCATGGTCGGCGAAATCCGCGACCAGGAAACCGCCGGCATCGCCGTGAACGCCGCGCTTACCGGCCACCTGGTGCTCTCCACGCTCCACACGAACGATTCCGCGACGACCTTCCCGCGCCTCATAGACATGGGCGTCCCGCCGTTTTTGGTCGCCTCCACCATCAACGTCGCGATGGGACAGCGCCTTGTGCGCAAACTCTGCGATGCGTGCAAGAAAGAGCGCACGCTTTCTCCGGAAGAGATAAAAAGCATGACGGAGGCCCTGCCCGACGCGGAGAAATATGTGGACGGGAAACCGCAGACCTTTTTCTCGGCGGTCGCGTGCGCCGCGTGCGCCGCGGGCTACGTGGGGCGCATCGGCGTGCGCGAAGTGCTTGAGGTGAACATGGAAATCCAGCAGCTCATCATGAACCGCGCGAGCGCCTCGCAGATCAAGGAAGCGGCGATGCGGAACGGCATGACGACGATGGTACAGGACGGATTTTTGAAGGCCATGCAGGGGATTACGACGATTGAAGAAGTTTTGAGAATCATACATGAATAACAAAGAAGGGACTAAAGGGGTCGGTTTCCTTGCGCGCCTGATGGACCGCCTCTCCAACGACGAGAAGATTAATTTTTCGCGCCATTTGGCGATTATCATCAAGGCGGGCTTGCCGCTCATTGACGGGCTTAAAATCCTCCGCAGGCAGGCGTCATCGCGCCCGATGCAGCATATCGTTGACCACCTGATCGAGAGCGTGAACAGCGGGCAGTCCTTGGCGCACGGGCTCAAGCGCTATGACTATGTCTTTGACGAATTTTTCAGGAACATCATCGCGGTGGGAGAAGTGAGCGGCACCTTGGCGCAAAATATGCTGTATCTTTCCGAGGAGCTTAAGAAAAACAAAGTTCTGCGCGGGCGCGTGCGCTCGGCGATGATCTACCCCATCATTCTTTTTATCGCCACCATCGCGATAAGCATTTTTCTCACGTTCTTTATTTTCCCGAAGATCATCACCGCGTTCTCGCAGTTGAACGTGAAGCTTCCCGGCACCACGAAAGCGCTCATCGCGCTACTCGGATTCCTGCAGGCATACGGCATCTATCTCGCCATAGGGATTATCGTGTTTCTTATTGTCATGAAGTTCCTTATGAAACTTTCGCCGATGAAACTTGCCATGGCGTGGGTGCTCCTCTACACGCCGGTCGTTTCAAAGCTCATCATCAACATGAGCGTCGCGAAC
>MHLB01000031.1:18199-18341 GCA_001818895.1 Candidatus Liptonbacteria bacterium RIFCSPLOWO2_01_FULL_53_13 | reverse complement strand
TATTACCAGGCCATGAAATTTATGGAGACGGTACCGACCGATGCCTACAGCAAAAAGCCGTATCCTTACCGCACAGAAGGGAAAGGATACCAGTTTACCTACACAATCCAAATTCCCGAACAGCCAAAAAATCCGCAGGACT
>MHLB01000031.1:17976-18168 GCA_001818895.1 Candidatus Liptonbacteria bacterium RIFCSPLOWO2_01_FULL_53_13 | reverse complement strand
GACTGACGCCTCGTTCTCGCGCGAGGGGGAGAACAAGCCTCCCGGTTCCTTACCTCTTCCGCAGGGCGAATTGTACAGGCAACAGCGGGACGCGAACCGAGTAAGCGATCTTTCAACGCTCAAAGCGGCAATTTCCCTCTATCTCGCCGACGTTCCAAGCCCTTCGCTTTGCAAGGTGAATACGGTCTATCG
>MHLB01000031.1:16439-17922 GCA_001818895.1 Candidatus Liptonbacteria bacterium RIFCSPLOWO2_01_FULL_53_13 | reverse complement strand
CAACGAAATTTCTTCGGGAGCGCCGATTGGGCGATTGCCGCGCGACCCGGCGAATACCGGCGAGCAGGTATATACTTATACGTGCAAGGGGACCACGTTCGAAATAAACGCAAAACCGGAGAGCGACCGATATAGCCAAAAAGGATCGGGCGACATTACTTCAACCGACGGCGGCAATAACGCTTCTTTCTATGAAGTAGGGAATGCCCCGGGATTGAATCTACTTCGCTAGCGGTAGCGGTCCGGAGCAAAACGAGAGGAAGCGGCACGCCACCCTTGGCTGGCGCTTTGACACGCCCGCCCCGTTCCTCTATAATGGGATTACGTCAAAAGTCACCAATTTTCGATTCCTAAAGAACTCATGTACGCGTTCGGCACAGTGAATAATTTAGGGACATACATCCATGGAGAATTCAACATTACTCCTTCTCGGAGCGGTTGTTTTGGGCGGAATTGCGGGGTACTACTTTCAGAAAGTATCGGCAGGTAAGGCGCGGAGCGACGCGGAAGATAAGACAAAGCGCGCGCTTGAAGAGGCGGAAGTAAAGGCAAAGGAAATCGTTCTGGAAGCGAAAGAAAAAGCCGCGACGCTTATCGCGGATTTTAAGCGCGAGGAAAAAGAGCGCACGAACCAGATCTCGGCGCTTGAGACGCGCCTCATCCGGCGCGAGGAAATTCTGGACAAGAAGCTTGTCTCACTTGGCGATGAGGAAAAGGCGATTACGGCGAAAGCGGAGGCGCAGAAAGCGGAAGAAGAAAAACTGAAAAACCTGCAAGGAGAAACGATAAAGCAACTGGAAAAAATTGCGGGGCTCACGGCATCTGCGGCGAAGGACGAGCTGATGAAGGGGATTAAGGAGACCTATGAACAGGAAATCGCGCAGATGATACAGAAACTTGATAAGGAGCGCCGCGACGAAGTGGAAAAGCGGGCGCTTGATATCATTACCGTCGCGCTTCAGCGCTATGCGCGTTCCCATGTGTCGGAGATCACGACTAGCGTGTTCCCGCTCGAGGATGAAGAGCTGAAGGGCAAGATCATCGGGCGGGAAGGGAGAAATATCCGCACGCTTGAGCGCGCTACGGGCGTGGAATTCATCATAGACGAGACGCCCGACACCATTGTCATTTCGTCGTTTGACCCGTATCGGAGAGAGGTCGCGCGGCTGGCGCTTCAGAAACTCGTGAAGGACGGGCGCATCCAGCCGGCGAAAATAGAAGAGAAAGTCGAGGAAGCGAAACAAGAACTTGCCAAACGTATCCAGGAAGTCGGCGACGCGGCGGTGATGGAAGTGGGCGTCTACGGCCTTCCAAAGGAGATCGTCCAGCTCATCGGGAGGCTCCATTTCCGCACGAGCTTCGGCCAGAACGTACTCACGCATTCCATAGAGATGACCTATCTCTCCGCGATGATGGCCGCCGAGCTGGGATTGAATGTGGAAGTTGCGAAGAAGGGGGCGCTGCTCCACGACATCGGCAAAGC
>MHLB01000031.1:16212-16351 GCA_001818895.1 Candidatus Liptonbacteria bacterium RIFCSPLOWO2_01_FULL_53_13 | reverse complement strand
ATGCGCTCGCACCACGAAGATTATCCGTACGCCATTCCCGAGGCGTATGTGATCACTGCGGCGGACGTGCTTTCCGCGGCGCGGCCGGGAGCGCGGCGCGATACGGTAGAGCACTACATCAAACGGCTCGCGGACCTTG
>MHLB01000031.1:7741-16200 GCA_001818895.1 Candidatus Liptonbacteria bacterium RIFCSPLOWO2_01_FULL_53_13 | reverse complement strand
TGGATTTTCCGGGCGTGCGGCAGGCATACGCGATCTCCGCGGGCAGGGAGCTCCGCGTATTCGTCGTTCCCGAAAAGATAGACGACTTCCGCGCGCTTGAGATGGCGCGCGAGATTGCGAACAGGGTGCAGTCCGAGTTAAAATACCCGGGCGAGATAAAGGTGAATGTCATCCGGGAAATGCGCGCGGTGGAATACGCAAGGTAGGAAAATGACCAAGTCTTAATTACTAATTTCTAAAGAATGACAAAATGAATCAATGCCTAAAATTAGTCATTTGGGAATTTGAGCATTATTTAGTCCTTAGAAATTAGTCATTAGAAATTCACCTCACTTATGTTCCTCAAACTCTCCAAATTCTTCCTCTATGCTTCGGTGTTCTCCGTAGTGGTGGTGCTGTCATCCACGTTTTTCCCGTTTATCGGTGGCAAATACTATTTTTTCCGCACCGCGATAGAGCTCGCGCTTATTTCGCTCCTCCTGTGGTGGGCGTTTGAAGCGAGAGATGGAGAGCTTGAGAAACGATTTGCGAAAATCTTGGATAAGCCGATATTTCTCGCCGTATCCGCCTTCGCGCTCGCATTTCTGCTCGCGTGCGTGTTTGCGGATGATAGCGCCGCCGCATTCTGGTCAAATTACGAACGCGGCGAAGGAGGATTTCAAATGCTCCACTACTACGCGTTTTTTGTTTTACTCACGGTCGTGTTTGAACGCCGCGAAGAATGGACGAGGATGTTTCAAGTGTCGCTTGTCGCCGCGGTTGGAATGATCATGTATGGCGTGGTCGCTCTCCTTGGCGTACAAGGGTTTATCGCCGCACCCGGAAGCGGCGATGGCGGCTTTTGGAGCAGGTTATTTTCAAATGCCCGATTCCAAGGATCGTTGGGGAATCCGGCGTACGTCGCACCATACCTCATCTTCTCAATGTTCTACGCATTTTATCTTTGGTTCATGCGGAAGAACGGCTCTCGCTTGCTTTTGAATCTCGGATACGGCGCACTTATACTTTTCTTTCTCACTTTTTTCGTATTGAGCCAGACGCGCGGAGGATTCCTCGGACTTGTTGCGGGCATAGCGGCGTTTTTCGCATACGTGATTTTTTCTGCAGAACAGAAGATCAAGAAGAGGGCAGGAGCCGGGCTTCTCGCATGCATCATAGTGGGAGGCATCATTTTCGCGTTCCGGGGCGAGCTTATTGCCAAGAATATTCCTGGGAGCCGCTTTCTTAACATCAGCATCACCGAGCAGACAGCTCAAACAAGATTTTGGACATGGGGATCCGCATGGCAAGGGTTTAAAGAAAAACCGTTTTTCGGCTGGGGACCGGAGAATTTCAGCACCGTATTTGATAAATATTTTGACCCAAGGCATTTTGTGCCCGGCAAACAGACGGAAACATGGTTTGACAGGGCGCACAGCGTCGTGTTCGATTATCTTGCAGAGACGGGGCTTATAGGACTCATCTCTTATCTCGGCATGTTTGCCGCACTCTATTATCAATTCTTCCGGCGCAGAAACGGAGAACAAAAAATGCAGAGCGACCCTCATGTACGTTTGCCCGCGAACGCAATGATGCCCGCAAGGCAGTCCTCGATTTTGAGGGGATTGTTATTCGCTCTTCCCGTTGCATACTTTGTCCAGGCGATACTTCTCTTTGACGTACTTCCTATCTACCTCAATCTTTTCCTGTTTTTCGCGTTTGCGCTATTTGAACTTTCCTACATCCATGAACGACAATCTTAAAAAATTTCTCGGCGTCATCGTGTCCGCGGCGATCGTGGCGATCGGCATTTACGGCAATTATCTCCCGCTTCGTAAGTCGCAGATTTATATTTCAAGCACGCGCGAAGCGTATAACGCGAAAACACTCGCCGACTTTGAGAAAGCGATCTCCCCGGCGCTTGACGCGCCTTCGCCCATCGGACAGAGCGAGCTTGTGCGGAACGTTGCAACGACCGTCATGGGCATTATCGTGAATAGCGACCAAAATACCCCTCTCATCGACGCATCCCTCAAATACGCCCTTACGTATTACGATCCCCTCATCGCGCGAGGCAAAGGATTGAGCTTTGAGCAGGACTTGTATATCCTCGGGCTTATCTACCAGCGCGCATACCTCAAGACGCAGAATCCTAAATATCTTGAATCGGCACTCTATTATTATAAAGAGGGCTATGCGCGCGGGCCGAAACGCCCCCAGTTTCTCTACGGATTATTTGATGCATATCGGCTCGCGGGAGATGTGGGGAACGTCGATATGATCATGAGCCAAATCCTCAAGGAATGGCCGGGGGACGATGCCGCGAAAAGCGCACATGCGCAGTTCAAAAATAAAGTACAAGAAATGAACCGCTGATGAAAAAAGCCATTGTCACCGGCATTACCGGCCAGGACGGAAGCTACCTTGCGGAACTCCTGCTTGAGAAGGAATATGAAGTGCACGGCGTCATTCGCAGAGCATCCACCTTTAACACGGGGAGAATCGAGCATCTCTCAAGTTTTGACCCCCACAAAGAGGGGCCGAAACTCTTTCTTCACTATGGCGACCTCGCGGACGCAAATACCATCCGCAAGCTTATTTATCAAGTGGAGCCGGATGAAATTTATAACCTTGGTGCCCAATCGCATGTGCGCGTAAGTTTTGATATCCCGGAATACACCGCCGACGTAGATGGTGTGGGCACCCTTCGCATCCTTGAGGCAATCAAGGATTATGAAGCGCAGACCAAGAAAAAAGTGAAATTTTATCAGGCATCCTCCTCCGAGATGTTCGGGGCAACCCCTCCTCCGCAAAACGAGACGACGAAATTCTATCCGAGGAGTCCTTACGGTATCGCAAAAGTATTTGCGTTCTATACCACCGTGAACTACCGCGAAGCATACGGGATATTCGCGGCGAACGGAATTCTTTTCAACCACGAATCGGAGCGCCGCGGTGAAACCTTCGTGACCCGGAAAATCACGAAAGCGGTAAACCGCATCAAGGCGGGGCTGCAGGAAAAATTGTATCTCGGCAACTTGGAAGCGCGCCGCGATTGGGGGTATGCGAAAGAATACGTGGAAGCGATGTGGCTTATGCTTCAGCAACCGGAGCCGGACGATTTCGTTATCGGAACGGGCGAGAGCCACTCCGTGCGCGAATTTGTAGAGGCGGCATTTAAGCACGCGGGTATCGCTGATTGGGAAAAATACGTCGCCATTGATCCGCGCTATTACCGTCCGACGGAAGTGGAAAATCTTATCGCCGATGCGCGCAAAGCAAAAGAAAAACTCGGATGGGAAGCGAAAACGAAATTTGAAGAGCTCGTCCGTATCATGATGGACGCGGATGCGAAGGAAACAGCCACATGAGCCGTTCAGGGAAGAAAATTTGCCATATACCGGAAGCGTTCTATAAGAATATATGCGCGGCAATCCCGATTTTTTGCGTTGATATTGTTGCGGAAGATTCTTACGGAAGATTTATTCTCGTGCGCAGAAAAAATAATCCGGCGCGAGGCGCATGGTGGGTTCCCGGAGGCCGCGTGCACAAAAACGAGCGAGTAGCCCATGCGGCCGTGCGGAAGCTGAAAGAAGAAACCGGTTTGAAAGGGACATTTAAGCGAATCCTCGGGTTCTATGAATTTTTTTCCAAGAAGGGGCCGTATAAAGGGATAGACGTTCATACGCCGATTGCGGTGTGTTTGGTTCAGGTACATGGGGCACTACGGATACGGCTTGACGAACAGAGCGAAGGATTCCGTTGGGTCACGAAGCCGGGGCAAGGCATGCATCCGGATTTGCGGCGCATGACACTCTTGCGCGGGCGTCAGGCGAAAAACGCTTGACCGCTTGGGGCAAACACGGTAGTTTTGGGTTATACGATGATTGATCTCAAGGGCAAAAAAATTCTCATTACCGGAGGTGCGGGATTCTTAGGGTCGCACATAGTGCGGGTGCTTGTAGGGCGCGGCGTTTCGGAGTCCTTGATCGTTGTGCCTCGTTTCGAAACGCACGATTTACGGAAAAGGAGCGCGTGCGAAGCGATGGTGGATGGCGTACAGCTTGTGGTTCATGCAGCAGGGACTACGGGAGATGCGGAATTCCATCGCGACCATCCCGCCGAGATCATTCACGACAATCTTGTGATGGGAGTGGAGCTTATGGATGCGGCGAGGCGCGCGGGGGCAGAAAAATTCGTGGCTATCGGAAGCGCGACCGAGTATCCGGAAAATGCGCCGCTCCCATATCGGGAAGAAAACCTATGGACGGGCGCAGTCGCCTCTTCGCATGCGCCCTATACGATTGCAAAGAAAATGCTTCTCGTGCAAGGCCAGGCGTACCGCGCGCAGTACGGATTCAATGCGGTGCACCTTCTTCTCACTAACATGTACGGGCCGGGTTCCGAAACCCGAAAAGGATTTGTTATCACGAATATCATCCGGCGTATTCTTGGCGCACAGAGAGAAGGGAAAGCATACATTGAAGTATGGGGTACGGGGCAGGCGACGCGGGACTTTCTCTACGTTGCTGACGCGGCAGAGGGAGTTGTCCAGGCGCTTGAGGCATATGATGACGCGAGTCCGGTGAATCTCGGTTCCGGATGGGAAATCTCCATCCGCGAGCTCACAGAGCTCATCGCCCGCCTTATGGGATTTGAGGGCGAGATACGCTGGGATAAGGAAAAACCGGAAGGCCCTCCGCGCCGGATGCTTGACATCACCAAAGCGGAACGTGCGTTCGGGTTCTCTCCGAAAACCACGCTCGCGGAGGGCCTTAAAGCAACCATTGCGTGGCACGTTGCCAATAGCCAATAGCCAATAGCCAATAGCTATCCATGATTGACCTCAAGGACAAAAAAATACTGGTGACAGGGGGTGGAGGATTTTTAGGCGGGCATGTCATCCGCGCGCTTCTCGCGCACGGTGCGCAAGAGAAGGATATCACCGTGCCACGCGAAGGTGAGTACGATCTTCGCAAAGAAGAGGATTGCACGCGCGCGGCGGAGGGGCAGCACCTCGTGATACACCTTGCCGCAAAAGTAGGGGGCATCGGGTTCAATCAGACGAATCCCGGAGAGCTTTTTTATGACAATATGATTATGGGCGCGCGCGTGGTTCACGCCGCCCACCGCGCGGGAGTCGAGAAAATACTTCTTCTGGGAACCATCTGCGCGTATCCGAAATTCACCACGGTTCCGTTCAAAGAAGAAAATTTGTGGAACGGCTACCCGGAGGAAACGAACGCGCCGTATGGCCTTGCGAAAAAAGCGCTTTTGACTATCGCCGAAGCGTATCGCGCGCAGTATCATTTGGATGCAATATATCTTCTCCCTGTGAATCTGTACGGTCCGGGAGATACGTTTGACGAAAGAAAATCACACGTGATTCCCGCGCTGATCAGAAAAATCGCAGATGCAAAAAAGAAAGGGGATAATGCCATTGAGGCGTGGGGCACGGGCCGCGCCACGCGCGAATTCTTATATGTGGAAGATGCCGCGGAGGGCATCGTAAGCGCGCTTCTGCGCTACGATAAATCCGACCCCGTGAATCTTGGTTCGGGGATGGAAATTTCCATTAAAGATCTCGTGGGGCTCATTTGCCGCCTTATGGATTACCAAGGTAAGATTCGGTGGGACGCGACGAAACCCGACGGACAGCCGCGGCGCCGGCTTGACGTGAGCCGCGCGGAGCGCGAATTCGGTTTCCGCGCAAAGACCGATTTTGAGGGAGGGCTCGCAAAAACGATTGCGTGGTATCACGCTTCGCTTGCATCATAAACGGCAGAGGTTCCATTCCCATGATTGATCTTAAAAACAAAAAAATATTGGTAGCGGGGGGGAACGGGTTTATCGGTTCCCATGTATGCGCCGCGCTTGAAAAACGCGGCGTTCTGCGCGAACGAATCGTTATTCCGCTCCCTGAAACCCACGATCTCCGCGTGTGGGAAAAGTGCGCGGGAGCGGTCAAGGGGATAGATATCGTTTTTGACTGCGCAGCAGTGCCGGGAGACATCCTTCTTCGGGCAAAAATTCCCGGCCAGCTTTTTTACGAAAATCTCATTATGGGGGTACACCTCGTTGAAGCGGCGTTTCAGGAAGGAGTCCAGAAAATTATTACGATAGGAAGCGCGACCGAATATCCCGAATCCGCCCCCACGCCGCTCAAGGAAATTGACCTATGGAACGGGCTTCCTTCGCCCGGCAATATTCCCTACGGGCTCTCAAAGCGGATTGCGGCGTTACAGGGAGAGATGTATCGGCGGCAATCGGGATTTCACGCAATTCATGTCCTGCTTACCAACGCGTACGGGCCGGGGGAGCGGTACGAGAGCGGCTATATGGTTCCTTCGCTCATCCAAAAATTTTTGGGCGCCAAAGAACGGGGCGAAAAAGAGGTGGAAGTATGGGGAACGGGGAACGCGGTGCGCGACCTCATATTCGCGGACGACGCGGCTGAAGGAATTCTCCGCGCCGCCGAGGACTACGATGACGTATCACCTTTGAATCTTGCAAGCGGAACCGGAATCTCCATAAAGGAACTTGCGGAGCTGCTTTCATCAATTACCGGCTTTGACGGAACGGTACGCTGGAACACCGATAAGCCGGAGGGGGATTTGAAGCGGCTTTTGGACGTGACGCGCGCAGAACAACTGATCGGGTTCAAGGCGAAAACCCCGCTTGAAGAAGGGCTTAAAAAAACCATAGCGTGGCATAACGCGCAATCCTCATCATGAAAACAGAATCTCCCGAATCCGCTGAACAATTTGACGTTGAGGCGCTGTATCAGGCGGCGCTTGAAGACCACGCCGAATACAAGGATTTCCCTCCGGAGCAAATCAAAGGGCTTATTGCCGGCATCGCGCACGAGATAGCGCACCTTGAAGAAGTCGGTGAGAGGGAGAAGGCGAGAATTGAAATGCCGGCGGAGGTGGTGAGGAATATCGGCGCGGTTTGGGCGTTCTCGGGCGTAGGGACGTATGAGCGGCCCGTCAAAGACGAAAAAGAGCGGCCAGTATATCAAAGTCCTTCCTGGTTGCGGTGGGCTGATCGGTTGAATCTGAACCACATGGCTATGCTTGCGCTGACGGTCGCGGAAGTGAGAAGCAGAGAGGAGTTTGATGCGGGAAGCTTCTCTCCGGACACGCACGAGGGGAACAGAAACATTAAAGAGCTGGTCGGCAGGTTTGGTCCACCGATCATCTACAACGGCACGGAGAGTGAAAACGATGTTCTCGCAGAGGTGCTTGCGAGTCCGGATAAGATAATTCCCAGAGACAGAACGCTTGAAGCGATTGTTCCCGGGAGCAAGGTTACTATCATACGCGGGACCGCAGAACGCCCTATCGTTAATACGCTTGATGTTGTAAAAACTTTTCACCTGCCCTTCGACTTTGGCGAAAACCAAGAGCTGGCAATCGTTGCTCCAGCTCCGCAACTTGCGCGGATTATGCGGATGGTAAAGAATCACAGGCCGTTTCCGGAACATACAAAGGTAAGATTATTCCCCGTGCCGACGTTACGAGAGGGGAAAAAGGAATATGCCAAAATGGAAATACTTGGAATTTTGAGTTATGCTCTGCTGAAGAAGGTTGATGGCAAAGCGGTTGCCGATGCGGAATCCTATCCCTACGCGGTGAACGAGTAACGATATTTCTTCTATGACTAAGGAAATCCGGCGCGCGAAGAAAAACATAAAAACGCGAATAACCTGCCGCATCTGCGGGAGTAGAAACCTCGTGCAATTTTTGAGCTTGGGCGATACTCCGCTCGCGGACGCTTTCGTGGAACGGGAAAATCTCAATAAGCCGGAAAAAAAATTCCCGCTTGACGTAGCGGTGTGCGCCGACTGCAACTTGGTGAAACTTATGCACATTGTTGACTCCAAACTTCTCTTTGGTGATAACTACGCATTTTACACATCCGGCTCGCCGCAGGCGGTGATCCACTTCCGGAAGTATGCGCACGAGGTAATGCGGAGGTTCCCCGCGCTTGCGAAAAAACTCACGGTTGATATCGCATCAAACGACGGGGTGCTCCTCCGCCCCTTAAAAGAACTCGGTGCGAAGGTACTGGGGATTGAGCCGGCGAAAAACGTAGTGCCGGTTGCGCGCGCCGCCGGGATAGAAACCGTGAATGATTTTTTTAGCGCCAAGTGCGCCGCAAAGACCCTCAAAAAATACGGGCATGCGGGCGTTGTGCTTGCGAATAACGTCTTGGCGCACGTAGACGATGTGCACGATTTCGTGAAGGGCGTGAGATTGCTTCTTGACCCGAAGGGAGTTTTTATCTTTGAAGCGCAGTACTTTCCCAATCTGCTTTTCAAGAATCAGTTTGATAACGTCTATCACGAACACCATTCGTTTTTTGCCTTACGCCCACTCGTGCGCTTGCTTGAAGCGAACGATATGAAAATATTTGATGTAGAGGAAGTTGATACGCAAGGAGGATCCATCCGCGTCTACGCCAAGCACGAGAATGGG
>MHLB01000031.1:2145-7719 GCA_001818895.1 Candidatus Liptonbacteria bacterium RIFCSPLOWO2_01_FULL_53_13 | reverse complement strand
AATTGTCGGGTATGGCGCTCCCGCGAAGGGCAACACGCTTCTTAACTTTTGCGGGATCGGCCCGGAGCATTTGGACTACATAATCGATAAGACCTACTTTAAACACGGGAAATTCACGCCTGGCATGCACATCCCTGTATTCCCCATAGAGAAGATACAAGAAGACGGAGCGCCTGACTATTATTTACTCCTCGTGTGGAATTACGCGCCGGGCATTTTGGCACAGGAAGAAGAATTTAGAAGAAAGGGAGGCAAGTTCATCGTGCCGATTCCGAATCCTCATATCATTTAACGGGATGAAAATCGCCATCGTCTGCAATAACCTTTCGCTTATCACGGGAGGTCCGCGCCTCATCTTCGGGCTGGCATCGGGGCTGGAGGACTTGGGCAATACCGTTACGATCTACGCCCCGGATTTCAATCCGGCGTACTACGAAGAGATCAGCCGCGGGCTTGCCGTGAAAGTGGTTCAGCCGAAGTCCGTGCCGATTCCCGGTCCGCGCACCCCCGGCTTTTTGGGGTGGGTCGGGGGCAAGATCCGTGAAGAACGTTATGCCATTGCGCTTGCCAGGGCGATTGCGGAAGAAATCGGGAAAGAAGCAGACGTTGTGAACGTTCACGACTTTTCATATCGCACCGCGTATTTTGCGAAGAAACTGAACCCCGATGTCCTTACGGTCTGGCACGAGAACGCGCCCATTTTTGCGTACATAAAACGCGGAAAGTTCCTGCAAGATCTGGCAGGCTTTTTCTACTACCGCGTATTCCGTGCCCTCGCTGACCGGAAATATTTTCATGCGATGGACAAGCTCGTGGTACTGGACCGCTTCAACGAAGAATCCGCCAAACGGCAAGGATTTAAAGATATTACCATGGTGCGCGCCGGCATTGACTTCCAAAAATTTTATGCGCCGGTAAAAGATATTAAAGAAAAAGCTGCCCGAAAACACGTAGAGCTTTTAGCAGTCGGAGCGCTCAATGCCTATCGCCGCTATGACAATGTCATTGAAGCGGTGAAACAACTGCGCGAGTGGGGATACGATGCCCGCGCGCGTATCTTGGCGAACAACATCTGGCACGAAGATCAGTGCCGTGATGCATTGATTGCGCTCGTGAAGCGATACAAGCTTGGGCCATACGTTGAACTGAATTTTGAAGGGGTATCAGAAGCCGATATCGTGAGAATGTTTCGGGAGTCCGACGTGTTTGTGCAGACAGTCTATTCGCCGCCGCCCTCCCACCACGGATGGGGGCTGGTGAACTTTGAAGCGATGGCGGCGGGCGTACCGGTGGTGCTCGTGGGTTCCGCGACAGCAACCGAAGTGCTCAAAGACGGCGAGAATGCGCTGTTTTTTGAGCCCATGAATGCCCTACAAGTCGCCGAGAAGGTGAAATTTCTTATTGATAATCCCGATGCGTATCAACGGATTGCGGAAGCGGGCCAGTTGTACGTGAAGGAACATCAGTCGTGGAAGCGGTATGCCGAGGAAACGTTTCGCGTATTCGCCCCGTGAGCATTACGCGAAACGGGCTAATATGCAGATGAGGGGAGATTTGGGGTCAGCCACCATTTATCAAACAGCCGTCGAAGAGGAAGCTATCCAAAGGTCAATCAAGAAAAATATTCCCTATGGAAGCGAGTCGTGGACTGCAAGAACTATAAAAGAGTTCGGACTCGAACAAACTTTGCGCGCCGTAGGGAGAAAGGCAAAGAATGGTGGCTGACCCCATTTCCCCCCATTTCCCCTGACCCCATTTCCCTTTCCCTTCCCCATTCCCTTCGAGTAAATCGGCTACAGCTTCAGTCTTGTGCATAACTGCTTTGTTATATTTTCGTTCCTCAAGTGTTAAAATAAAAATATTGATTAAGGGGGCATAGAACAAACCTGCCAATAAACATCAAATGCAATTTTACTCTCAAGGCAGAGTAACGGAAAACGCAACAAGATTTGCTGTTCACTTCTTAATAGTTTCTTTGATATTGGCCCCTCTGGGGCCAGTTTTCGCTCAAGAAGCAGACCCATCGACATCCATGAGTGCGAACACTTTTGTACAGCTTAATACCGAAGAAGTACCCGAAGTTGCTCCTCCGGAATTCACTACGGACACACCTTCAACACCGCCAGAGACTACTCTGAATGAATCTGTGATGCCGGATCTACCTTCGTCCGCAAGTGAAGCGGATACCCCTGACGACCTCATTGATAAGAAAGATATTGATCCTGAATCCATGCAGGGTACAGCCCTTATGTCCCAAGGATCTGCCGCGCCAGGACCCGGATCGGTGGCATCCAATTTCTTCAATCAGAGTCAGTTCAAGATAGATAAAAATACCGGTGCAGCCCGCGTGACGTATCCGATCGTCATTCCACCGGGCAGAAACAAGGTGCAACCCGATCTCGACCTTATCTACAACAGCCAAGACAGTGAAGTAGGAAGTATTTTTGGCGAGGGCTGGTCTATAAGCATTCCGCATATCGAACTGATGAATAAGACAGGCATTGATACATTATATGGGGCAACCAGCACCAAATATTTTGCATCTTCAATTGATGGAGAGCTGGCAACAACAACGGTAAGTACAAATTATATTGCCCGGACGGACAGCGGTTCGTTCAATAAATATACGTTTTCGAGCAATACCTGGATCATGGTAGATAAAAATGGGGCAGAGTATGAGTTCGGAACTGCCTCAAGCAGCCAGCAAGCTGATCCCAATAATGCTTCAAATATCCATCGCTGGATGCTTAATGAGGTCACCGATAAAAATGGCAATATCATAACATATTCATATTTTAAAGATGCCGGACAAATCTATCCTTCAAGCACCATATATACAAGCAATGGCGGATCAACCGGAATATTTCAGGTAGATTTTTCAAGAACGACAAGTACCAATAATGCCACATCTTCGGCAATCGGATTCCCGGTAAAATCCAACTACCGCATCAGCGAAATCAATGCAAAAATAAACGGCTCGTGGGTTCGCAAATATGCGCTTGGCTATACAACGGGGGACAATGGTTCAACCGCACTCTTGCGATCAATAACGGATTTTGGACAAAACGCATCCGGTACGGCAGTCGTCATGCCCACCTCAACATTTTCATATCAAACCCAAACCGCGGGGTGGGTAAATGATTCAGTATGGAATCCGCTCATCAGTTTCACCGCAACCAGCAGTGCCGATAACGGTGCTCGCATCGCAGACGTAAACGGCGATGGATTGCCGGATATCGTGCGGTCATTCAGTAATGCCAGCGGTTCGTATGCCGGAGCATATATTAACAATGGCGCCGGGTGGACTGCGAGTTCCACATGGAATGCGCCGGTCGCATTTGTCTCAAGCGCGCTCGATATGGGTGTCCGCATTGCGGATGTGAATGGCGATGCCCTACCCGATTTCATTCAGGGATACAACGACGGCAGTGATCACGTCAGTGCATATCTCAACAACGGTTCGGGGTGGGATGCTACTTCGACATGGAACCCGTCTGTTATTTTCGCCGTTAACGGGGTTGATACGGGAGCTCGCATTGCGGATGTGAATGGCGACGGCTTACCCGATATTATCCAGGGATATACCGATTCGGGCGGGACTCCGCACTATGCCGCATATATCAATAACGGCAACGGTTGGAGCTCAAATTCCGCGTGGAACCCGCCTGCGTTTTTTATAGCGAGTAGTACTACGGATACCGGCGCGCGCATCGTGGATGTAGACGGTGACGGCCTGCCCGATATTATCCAAGGATATAGCGATGGTGCTGGAAATCATTTCTCGGCCTATCTCAATGTGGGTAATGGTTGGATGGCGAGTTCTACTGCCATATGGAGTCCTCCAGTTGTAATGGTGGCGAATGGAGGTGTCGATAATGGCGCACGCATCGTCGACGTAAACGGTGATGGCCTAGCTGATATTCTTCGCGCATATACGGATGGAGGTGGCAGCACAAGCTATGCTGCCTATCTTAATAATTCCGCCGGTTGGAGTTCGGCTTCAGCGTGGAACGCCCCAATCAGCTTTACCTTGAACGGTACTGACAATGGAGCGAGAGTGGTTGATGTAAACGGCGATGGCTTACCCGATATTATCCAGGCATATACCGACGGGGATGGTGTGTCGCATTACGCTGCATATACAAATAACAATAGGTTCCGGGCGGACTTACTCTCTGGCTTCACCTATCCTCAAGGAGGCAGTTCCGCAGTGTCATATAAATCCATATTGCAGATTACCGACGACAATGGATATGTTTTGAACAGTGTTCCATATCCTGTTTACATTGTTTCTAAAATCACAACACACGATGGCGTCCAAAACGTAGCAACTTCAACCTACGACTATTACAGCGGCAGCTACTACGCAAACGGCCCGTTCGATCATCAATTCGCCGGGTTCAATCAGGTAAAAGAAACGGACGCGTCGGGTAACGTTACAAAGGCATTTTTCCACACCTCGAAAGGTACCGATTCTGCGGGGGGCGAGTATCAGGATAATTTTTGGAAGATCGGGAAGCCGTATCGCGTGGAAACGTACGACAATGCAAACAATCTCTATCAAGTCATCGTCAATACATGGGACACGTATGGTTTGGGAGGCAATGCCTCGTTCGTCAAACTCGCCTCAACCACCGCGCTCTCCTACGACGGCCTGGGAACGCATAAGGACAAAGCCGAATGGTATGCGTACGACAACGGGAACGGAAACCAGACGCAGAAAATAGAATGGGGAGAAGTAACGGCATCAAGTAGCGGCGCGTTTTCGGATACAGGTGCCGATAAGTTGATAACTGATATTGCCTATGCAACAAGCTCCACGGGCATTATAGGTAAGCTATCAACTATCACTCTGACCAATCAGAGCAGTACCAAAATAAAAGAAACGCGTTTTTACTACGACAATCTTTCTTTGGGGAATGTAAACGTTGGCAATCTCACGAAAGAGGAAAATTGGAAATCGGCAAGTACCTACATCAATACTCAAAATACATACAATGCATATGGTTTGGTAACCCAACAACTCGATCCTCGCGGTAAGCAGACCAACTATACCTACGACGCATACAACCTCTACTCTGCAACAACCACCAATGCATTAAGCCAGTCCACGAACTATCAGTACGACTATTCGACGGGGAAAACGACGCAAACTAAAGACCCGAACAATAATACTTTTCAAACAACCTACGATGGTTTCGGGCGGCCGCTCCAACTGCTACAGCCGAATCCGAATGCAACATCTTCGCTTGCTGAAAAAACCGAGTACCTATACACCGATACCGCAAATGCCGTGAGCGTGAAACAATCCGATTACCTAAGCGGAGCAGGGAACTCTTTTACGAAGGATACGAACGGCACGCTCATGACAAACCTCGCGGCATATTACAAGCTTGAAGACGCCACTGACGCACTCGGTAGCTACAGCCTCACGAACGTGAACTCCGTCGCCTTTACCTCCGGCAAAGTGAACAATGCCTCGGATGGCGGCTCAAGCAACTCAAACAAATACCTAAACACCACGTCAGACTTGGGACTCGGTGGCGGCAACCAAAGTTATTCCTTCTGGGTGAA
>MHLB01000031.1:0-2104 GCA_001818895.1 Candidatus Liptonbacteria bacterium RIFCSPLOWO2_01_FULL_53_13 | reverse complement strand
AGTGGGCGCGAGCGTCGATGTCGTCAATCAGGATCTCGGCACCGGCACCTGGCATCACTTCATTATCACCTATGACGGTTCGAACCTGAATGCCTGGATCGATAATTCTCAAGTTGTCACAAATAGCAGTGAAAGTTACTCGGGGAACACACAGGCAACAGAGTTAGATATTCTTTCAAACGAGTCAGCAAGTCCCACCCCCACGAGCGGGAAAATAGACGAATTCGGCGTGTGGAGCAAAGTCTTAAGTGCAACCGAACGATCGGATCTCTACAACAGCGGTAGCGGAGACGCCTTCGCGGCATCAGAGGAAATAACCGTTGATACGTACACCTACTATGACGGCTTGGGACGTCTGATCCAAACCCGCAAAACTTCCGAAGATGCGAACAAGTATAAGGTTGCGGACAAGGCATATAACTCCCGAGGGCTACTCCAGAAAGAATCCCTGCCGTATTTTGCAAGTAGCAGTGTAAGAACCGCAGCCACAAGCACTTCGGCCTTGTTCATTGCATACACCTACGACCCACTCCAGCGGCCACTTACCGTTGTGAATGCAGTCGGCTCAACGACCAATGCCTACGCAAATTGGAAAACAACCATCACGGATCCCCGCGGGAAAGCGAAGAATCAATATGTGGACGCATATGGCAATCTCGTGCAGGTTGATGAGCATAATGGAGAAAACACCTATTCTACGTATTACACCTATGATGAGCTCAAAGATCTCACGCAAATTACCGATGCCTTGAACAACGTCCGTAACTTTACCTACGACGGATTAGGCAGAAGGCTGACTGCTGAAGATCTGCACAATGCAACCGACACAACGTACGGAACGTGGAGTTATGCGTATGATGATGCGGGAAATCTTACCCAAAGCGTTGATCCAAAAAGTCAGATTATCAATTACACGTATGATGATCTGAACAGGGTTTCATCCGAAGATTATACGGGACAGGGGGGAACGGAATACACCTATACCTACGATTCCTGCACGCAAGGAATCGGAAGATTGTGTATCGCATCTTCAACCGATGTTGTTGCAAGCAAAACCTATAACACTTTAGGCCAGCTTTCCCAAGAGTCAAAAACTATTGCATCAACAACCTACACGACAAGTTATACGTATGATCCGCAAGGGAATCAACTTACGATTACGAATCCCGATAGTTCGCTCGTAAGTTACACGTACAACGCGGCAGGGTTGGTGGAAACGGTAAGTGAAACGGAATTCGGCGCAAGTTCAACGGTGGTCATTTCCAATATTGATTACTCGCCTTTGGACCAGGTCTATACGCAGACGTATGCAAGCGGCATGGTCGTGAAGAGTATCTATGATCCTGCGCATCTGTATCGCCTGGTGGGCAAAGTTACCTCCAATGGCGGCGATATGTTCGGCCACATGGATTCGATGAGTAGTTTGATTTCCTTGATTGACGACGGCGGAAGCGGTCTGATCACCACTTCCACGGTGACCTTAAGTTACACCGGTGCCTCAACGACATATACCGTTCCGTCCGACGTAACAAGCATTACCGTTACCGCCTATGGCGCCCAGGGGGCAAGCAGTACTGGGAGCGCAGCAGGAGGATTGGGCGGAAAAGCGATGGGAACGCTCTCTGTGGCTTCGGGCACAATATACTACGCAAATGTTGGTGGAAAAAACGGATACAACGGTGGTGGCGATGCCGGTTCAAATGGCTATCTTCCTGCAAATACCGGCGGCGGCATGACATGGTTTTCAAGTACGAGCACATTCGCAATGTCAACTGTCTTGCTTCTGGCCGGAGGTGGAGGTGGTGGAGGCGGAGCAGGAAATGGAGTAGGTAATGGTGGTCCCGGTGCAGGAGGAGCAGGTGGCGCCCTCACGGGTTCTGCCGGAGTAATGGGAAGTATAGGATACTGCGGTTCAAATCATTGCGCGGAAGGCGGCGGTGGTGGTTCACAAAGCGCTGGCGGTGCAGCCGGTACGCCAGGCGCGGGAACTGGAACTGCAGGAAGTGCTGGACAAGGCGGAAACGGGGGAAATGCAGCGAGTGGTTCAGCAGGCGCTGGCTCTGGGGGAGGCGGAGGTTATTTTGGTGGCGGAGGTGGGGCTGGG
>MHLB01000030.1 GCA_001818895.1 Candidatus Liptonbacteria bacterium RIFCSPLOWO2_01_FULL_53_13 | reverse complement strand
CATTTATGATTCGTATTCCTGCCGCATCGGCAAAGGCACGCACCGGGCGATGGATCGCTTCAGGGACTTTGCGAGAAAGGTATCTCATAACAGCATGCGGACGGCATGGGTTCTCAAATGCGACGTGAGGAAATTTTTTGCAAGTATTGACCACAATATCTTGAAGAGCATAGTAAAACACAGTATATACGATACCGATGCCGTATGGCTTTTAGAACAGGTCATTGATAGTTTCCATACGGAAGACAGAATGGGTGCTGGCTCGCCTTCGTCGCGCTTGGGACGGGCAGGTCTTCCACTCGGCAATCTGACGAGCCAGCTTCTTGCCAATGCGTATATGAATGAATTTGACCAGTTTATGAAACGAGAACTGAGAATTCGGTACTATGTCAGATACGCAGATGACTTCGTGGTAGTGCATGAGAGCAGGCGCTATGTAACAGGCCTCATTCCGAAGATAGCGAAGTTTCTTGAAGTGCGGCTCGCCCTTTCCCTCCACCCCGGCAAAGTTTCCGTGACGACTTTTGCTTCCGGCGTTGATTTTTTGGGATGGGTTCATTTTCCCCACCATCGGACGCTTCGCACCTCAACAAAGCGGAGAATGCTTAAAGTGCTTGCGCGACGTCAAACGGACGCAACGCTCGCTTCCTATCTCGGGTTATTAAGCCATGGGAATACGCGGAAACTTATACGGAAAATAGTTGCTCTGCACGCGAAATGATGTACACTATACGCGACGCATGGCAACGAAAGACCAAAAAATTGAGGAAAAACTGGTACGGGTATCCCGCGCGGTTTTTCGCATCCTGCGGAAGCGGGGAGCGGTATGCGTCGCGCTTGTGCCTAATAGCGACCTGCGCTGGCTCAAGAAAAAATTCCTCCATAAAACCGCGAAAATAGTTGACGTGCTCGCATTTCCCGACACGGCGGGTTTTCCGCACCCCGAATCCGGCGCTCCGCCACTCGGAGAGGTGCTCGTGAACAAGGACATTGCCCGTAAAGACGCGCCGCGCGCGACAGCCCTTCTTATCCACGGCATTCTTCATTTACTGGGCTATCGCCATGAGAAGAAACGTGATATTATCGCTATGGAGAAGCTGGAAAAGAAGGTATTAAAAAAAGTAAAAATTTCTAATTACTAATGTCTCATAGGGACATTACTTAGTCATTAGAAATTAGTCATTGGTCATTGTAACTACATCTCATGCTTTCACCTCGCTACGTCCTCGGTCTGGATATCGGCACCGATACAATTAAGATCGTGTGCGCGGAAAACGAACACGGAAAACCGCGCATCCGCGCGGCGCGCAAGGAACCGTCCGGCGGGTTGCGCAGGGGCGCAATCGTAGACCTTCCCGAATCGTCGTCCGCGCTCGCCCGCGCGTTTTCCGAAGTGCGGAAAATTTCCAAAAATTCGCTCAAAAACGTATTTGTGAATATCGGTACGCATCAGACGAAGTCGCAGGTATCGCGGGGCATTGTTGCGGTGTCGCGCGCCGATGCCGAAATATACGAGGACGACATGGAACGGGTGGTCAAGGCAAGCCAGTCGGTCGGCATCCAGCCGAACCGCACAGTGGTGCACAATATCACGCGCGAGTTTATCGTGGACGGCGTAGGCGACATCATGGATCCGCTGGGGCTCTCCGGGAGCCGGCTTGAGGTAAGCAGTTTGATCATTGACGCGTTCGCGCCGCAGATCAAGAACATCGTGCGCATCGTGGAGCTCACCGGAGGGCGCATCGGGGGAGTGGTGGCGGATCCGATTGCGGGCGCGCGCGCGGCGCTTTCGCGCAAACAAAAAGAACTGGGAGTCGTACTCGTGGATATCGGAGCCGGCACCACGAGCCTTTCCGTGTATGAAGAGAAAAAATTGCTTGGCATCGCGGTGTTCCCCGTCGGTTCCGGGCACGTGACGAACGATATCGCGGTGGGACTTAAGATTCCCGTCGCGGCCGCCGAAGAGATCAAACGGGAGCACGGGCATGCCTACGCAACCGACGTGGGGTCGAAAGAAATGGTTGATATCAAGATGTTCTCTCCGGAGAGCAGGGGAATAATCCCCAAAAGGTTCATTTCGGAGATCATTGAGGCGCGACTTGCCGAAGTCTTTGAATTGGTCAATAATGAATTGAAATCGCTGGGGAAGGCGGGAGGGCTTGCCGGGGGCGCAGTGCTTGTGGGAGGCGGGGCGCGCATCCCGGGAATCACCGATCTGGCGAGGCAGGAACTCAAGCTTTCCACCCAGCTCGGGTCTACGATCCCCCAAGAATGGGCGGAGGGAGGCGAGGAAGCCGCAAATTGTTTTGAAGACCCCGAATTCGTGAACGCATGCGGACTCGTGCTTTATGGGGCGGGAGAAAGCGGATGGAACAAGCCGTCAACTTCGTTCTTTACATGGATGAATCCGAAGCATATGATGAGGTACTTTATGCCATAGAGTAATCACTAATATCGCGAATGTTCACAAAATAACGCGAATAAAAACCAACACCACGAACTTGAATCATTAGCGATATTCGCTGCATTCGCGATGTTCGCGACTACTCATATGAAAAAACCAAAGCGGGCAAAATCAACGGGAGGCGGAGCGGATCAGATGCAATCCCCGATTGCGAACATTAAAGTAGTGGGCGTGGGAGGGGGAGGGGGTAATGCCGTTTCGCGGATGAACCACGGCGGGATGCGCGGCGTGCAATTCATCGCCATCAACACCGACCATCAGGACCTTGACCATTGCGAAGTGCGCCACAAGCTTTATATCGGCAGAAATCTTACGCGCGGGCTGGGAACGGGAATGAATCCCGATCTTGGGCGGCAGGCGGCGGAGGAAAACCGTTCGGAGATCGCGGAAGCGGTGAAGGGAGCGGATATCGTATTCGTGGCGGCGGGGCTTGGCGGAGGCACCGGCTCGGGCGCGTCTCCCATCGTCGCCGAGGCGGCGAAACAGAGCGGAGCGCTCACGCTTGCGTTCGTGACAAAGCCGTTTTCATTTGAAGGGAACCAGCGCCTGCGCATCGCGGAAGAGGGACTCATGAAACTGAAGGACAAAGTAGACGCGCTGATTGTCGTGCCGAACGACAGGATTTTCAACATTATCGAGAAAGACGTGCCGGTCATGAAAGCTTTTGAGGCCATTGACGGCGTACTTAAAAATTCCATTGAAGGCATCGTGGAACTCATCATGTCCCCGGGCATCATCAATGTTGATTTTGCCGATGTGCGCGCGATTGTCCAGGATGCCGGCTCGGCAATCGTAGGTGTGGGCATTGCGAGCGGTCCTGACAGGGCGGTAAACGCGGTCCAGCAGGCGCTCAACTCACCCCTGCTTGAGGTGAATCCCGAAGGCGCGCGCGGAGTACTGCTCGGCATTTCGGGAAGCAAGGACTTGAAGATGAGCGAGATCAACGATGCGGCAAAACTGGTCGCGCAGACAGTGGACCCGGGCGCGAAGATAATCTTCGGCGCATATTACGACCGGAGGCTGAAACCGAATCAGATAAAAGTTACGCTTGTCGCAACGGGGTTCAATGGTTCCGGCGGACAGGCAAATTCTCTTTTCGGGGGATATTTTGAGCACAAGCAGGGATTTTTCACCGGGCAAAAACCCACTCCGCTCTATGAAGACGGCAAAGTGAAGCCGGGGGAAGCGGGCAAAGAAAGATCAAAAGAAGACGGAGCGAAATTACAGGCATCAATGGAACCGGCGGGCGCACCGGGCAAACAGGAGAAACTGAAAGAGGAAAAAAAGCCCGACGCCGACGCGTGGGACATTCCGGCCTTCTTGAGACGGAAGAAGAAGTAGTCGCGAATACGCGAATAAAGCGAATATCGCGAATCGAATCTATTCGCGTTATTTTGCAAACATTCGCGATATTAGCGATTACTCTATTCGTCGTCAGACGCAACCGGCGCTTCAAGCGAAAGCGGTTCCAATCCCGCGCCCTCCCCGGTGATCTTAAGGACGTCTTTGTCTATGTGCTTAAGCTCGTGGCTGGCTTTGTTATACATGCTTACGGTGGTCCCAAGGTGAGTGCCGATTTTATCAAAATACGATTGATAGTTCATAAGGTGCTTGCCCAGGTTATGCACGTTCGCCGCGATTTTCTTTGCCGCCTCCTCGATCTTCAGCGCCTTGAATCCCTGCATCACCGTCTGGAGATAGGCGAGGAACGTGGTGGGGGAGACGATTATCACTTTTTTCTTCCACGCGTATTCAATGAGATTCACCTCGGTTTCCGACCCCACCTTGTTGGTAAGAATGTCGTAATAGATCGCCTCCGATGGGATGAACATAAACGCGAACTCCAGCGTATGCTCGCGCGGTTTGATGTATTTTGACGTTTCATCTATCCGCAATTTGATATCCCCCCCGAACGCCTTCTCGTAGCGCTTGCGCTCCGCCGGGTCGCTTGCTTCAATGAAGCGATTGTAATTTTCCAAGCTGAATTTTGAATCGATCGGTATGATGCCGTCTTTCGTTTTGATAACCGCGTCTACTATCAAGCCGTCGCTGAACGGGTATTGCATTTGATACTCGGTGGGCGCGAACACGTTCTTGAGCACGGTTTCCAGATAGTATTCGCCGAGCACGCCGCGCTGTTTCGGGTTTTTCAAAATATCCTGCAAGCTTTTGAGCTGGTCGGTGATGTTCACGACTTGCTTATTGCTTTCGCCTACGAGCGCGAGCTCCTTGCCCACTTTTCCGAGCTCCTGAATGATATCGCGCACCACTTTGTGGCTCTCGCCGAATTGTTCGCGGAGCACCTTGTTTGAGTCGTCAAGCTTTGCGTCAAGCGTGCGCGTGAGCTGGTTCAGCTGGTTCTGAATAAGGAGCATTGACTGCCCGTCCTCTTTCGGTTCGCCGAACTGCTTTTGAAAGCGGAAGAAGAGCGCAAATCCGGCGATAAGGAGAACCGCGAGAGCGACCGCGAGTACCACCACAAGGGTTTCAAGCATAGCTCTAGATTACACTATTGAGGCAAGCGCGACAATTGCCCTCCCTCAAGGTGAGACAACCGCTTTGCGGGGTCTCGCGCAGGCCGACGGGCCGAGCGTGAGCGCTCCGCGACCACGCGGAGACAGCGACCCCGTAAAGCGGCTGGCGAGCGCCACTTATCCCCAGAAAGGGGGTTGCATCCCCGAAACGCAATATAGTAAAATAGCGATAATAGCCAGCCCCGCCGGGGCGGGGCTTTTCTTAAAAACACCCAAGAACGACCATGTCGAGGCACACGAGAACGCTTAGCGCAAATATGATTACCGAATATTATTGCAAAAAATGCCGGGAATCGTTTCACGAAGAAAAGCTTCCCAATATCAACAAGACGCACACGTGCGGAAATATCGCGAGAGTCATAGAGCACGAGGCGGACGAAGAGGAGAGATAATCTGTTTCGTACGCCGCACATCCTCCCTCATAGCCCGTATCAATGTTCCCGAAGAGGGAAATTTTTTTATTTCCCGGAGATAGGCGAGCAGTTCAAACGCGACGTGCGGGGGAGCGGCAAGAGCCGGCGCATCAAGCACGAACGCTTCTAGTGAAGGGCGGGCATTATGGAACGTAGGGACGGGACCGTAATGGAACGCCGCGCGGAATTGCCTTGCCTCGCCGAAGCCGCGCGGAGGCGGGATACCGCCAAGCCACACATACCCCGCATAGATGCCATGCGGGAAGTCAAATCCGTTCAGAGAAGAGATGCGCAGGTTGAGCGTGGGGAAGCCCAATTTTTTCCCGCGACCCTTACCGCGGACAACGGGAGCGGAGTATTTCATTTTTTGTCATTCACTGCGTGGAATTCAGCGCCCCCACCCGCCGTACCGCGAAGAGAAGCACGAGCGCGGCGAGATATTGCGAAGGGATGAGCATCTTATCGTAAAGAAAAATATCAATAAAAACGGCGACGAGCGGGAATACCAGCTCAAGAATCGTCGCGATTTTGACGGGCGTATATTTAAGGCCTTCGTAATAAATGAGAAGCGCGACCATGCCGGTTGAAAGCGCGATGGCGAGGAGATAGAGCCATTGGGTGTTTGCGGGGACCGTCTGGCTTATTGATGTGCCCATGATGAGCGCGACGAGAAGCGCAAAGATGGTGGCAAGCCCGAACCTTATGCCGGTCACCGCCGTGCGCGAATGGTTCAAGAGCGCGAAGCGCGAGAGCGCGGTTGAGGACCCCCAGGCGAACGCCGCGCCAAGCGCGAAAAGCGCCGCAACTATAGTTCCCGCGCCCGTCGCGAGGTTGACGCTGCCGTTGGGGAACGTCACAAAATACGCGGCGATGAGCGCGAGCGCGGCCCATGGCACATATCCTTTGCCAATGCGCTCTTTAAGAAAGATGCGCGCCGAACCGATTGCGAATATCGGCTGGAGTTTTTGGAGAAGGTAGACGACGGAGAAGGAGATGAAGCTCGTTTTTTGAAGCGCGGTAGTGAACCAAAGGGTGCCCAAAACGCTTGAGAGAAGAGATACCGTGATAAGCGCGCCCCATTCTTTGCGGGTAAACCCCCATACCATAACGGGCATTTTCTCCCCGAAATTCTGATGCCCGTTTGGTGTGGGGGTAAATCTTTCCTTCCGGAGCGCCGGGATGAAGAACGGCAAAAGAATCAAAAATCCTATCAGATGTTCGTAGAATACAATCGTGATGGGCGGGAGCGAATATAAACTCCTGCGCCATATGCCATCCACGCCCCAA
>MHLB01000029.1:5231-7516 GCA_001818895.1 Candidatus Liptonbacteria bacterium RIFCSPLOWO2_01_FULL_53_13 | reverse complement strand
CTTCCTTGCCAAGCGTTGGAAAGGAGAACCGAAAGTAACTGAACCGGATAAATTTGAAGCGTGGGAATGGTTTGCCACGGACAAGTTGCCGGAGAATGTATTCCCCGGACACCAAAGATTCGTACCGGCTTACCTTATGAAGCATAATTTTGAAGATTACGGATATACTGGCTCATAAACAAGCGGGTTGCTATAAAGCGAAATTGACCCGTCTCGGACGGAGCAGATTTAGTTTTTTTGTAAATATCGAGTAAACTGAATTCATGACCAATTCCGACGAAATCGTTGACATAGTCAATGAGGTCGATGAAGTCCTGTGTCAAGTTCCGAAAAAAGAAGCCCATGAGAAGGGGCTGCTTCACCGAACGACAATTTCAGAAATTATAGACTCGCAGGGCCGTTGGGTAATGGTAAAGCAATCATCAGATAGACAGGATGCGGGTCAATACGTTTCCCCCGTTGGAGGACATGTGAGAGCAGGGGAAACAGAAGATGATGCGCTGAAACGCGAGGCCATGGAGGAATGCGGACTTGCTGATTTCAAGTTCAAGTTCATCGGCAAGAGAGTGTTTAACCGCGATGTTCTCAACCGCCATGAAAATCACTATTTTATACTTTACGAAATCTATTCCGATAAAGAAATTGTTATTAATGAGGAATCCGAAAGCTACAAATTGTTCACGGAACAGGAGATAAAGGATGCTCTTAAAAACACGCCGGAAGTTTTTGGCGCCGCATTCCACTTTGTGGTGAAAATGTTTTACCCAAGATTATTGAGTTAGACATGTTTCGTACTCGGCTTTGTTCTCTATCATTATTTCTTCTTCGGTGTTCTTGAGAGCTTGTCTACGTACCAGTGAAGATATTCCAGTGCTTCTCCGCGATTCTCCTCCTTACAGTTTTTCGCTCCCTCTACAGCAGCATACCATTCATAGTCAAGTTGCTCTTGGAGTTCTTCCGGAAACTGTTCAATGGCGTACTTCTTCAATTCGATGAAAAGCGCTTCAATTCGCAATTTTATATCTTCCGGACTAGGTGGTCTTTCCATTGCTTATAGATTGTTCTCTCGTATGGGTCGGCGCAACAGCCCCGCTTTCGCTCCGCTTTTTCGGGGCACTCAATTTTGCAACGCGCTTTTCTTGAAATGGTTTGTCGAAAGCGTGGTCGTTTCGACGCTTCAAGGGTGGCGCAGAAATTTGGTAATTTCTGCGTGATTTGCACGCTTATGGGGAACGTCGAAAGCGTGCTCGTTTCGACGCGATTTTTACGCTTAAAAATCGGCTGGGGGACTAGGGCTCGAACCTAGAGTCTCCTGCTCCAAAGGCAGGCGTGTTACCGGTTACACCATCCCCCAATCATGCTTAGTTATCCCGTCAATCAGCCCGTCAATTTTCCGATTGAGAGATGAACTCGTCCTCACTCTTATTTTTACCACTCCGTGATATAAATTACCAGTATTTGTGCGATTAGTTTTAATTTTGCTTTTTTTGAAATATATGTGTTGAAAGGATGACGGGGGATAGCCGGTTACCGTTGCCAAAAAATTTCTAATTTCGTCCATCTCGGTTCTCTTTGTGTCGTGGATGTAAATATCAAAATATATTTGATCTTTAGGAACATTGCAGATAACTTGCAGCCACATCAAAAAGAAGTAAATCATCCGATGGTCGGAGTTCGTGAACATCACTCCTATTCCGGGACGCCCCTCTTTCTCTTTTGACCCCTCTGCCCAATGCAACGCAACTCCGATGAGCCATAGTTCCCTTTTGGAGATTTTGCCAAGCTCGCGATGCGCTTGTTCATAAATCTGTCGGGTTTTGAAAATACGCTGTTCTCTTCTCGCTTCTCCTCCCCGCATTGCGGATAATAGCTTCTTTTCCGTGAGCCGTTGTTTCTGATGCTTCGCCAACTCCACGGAATGCAACCAAAGCCCGAGCGTTGATTTTGCCACGGGAACTTGCAAGAGAATTTCCGAATAAGAAAGCCCTTCTTTCCTTAAGGCAATTGCTTTTTGCTTAAGCCCTTCTTTCATATAAATATAGACAAGGGATTATGTCTATATTATACATTATCGTAGTCCAAAAAATAAAGACGCCCTGACGGGGAGCAAGTTAGGGTTATCAGCTAGTTCTAGCACTAAATTAAACGGAGAAGCTATTGCAAGCCCTAGTTTTTTCCATCTACAGTCGGGTTCTGAAGTGTGTAATTCAAAAATGCTCTTTTTCGTGCTGGTTCAAAGGCTAGTTAGGTGCTTGTCTGGGGAATTGAATGTCATACATTCTTTA
>MHLB01000029.1:0-5225 GCA_001818895.1 Candidatus Liptonbacteria bacterium RIFCSPLOWO2_01_FULL_53_13 | reverse complement strand
TTTACAGAAAGGTAAAATACGAGGATGACCAAAAAGGCACTTATTACTGGCTCAGAAACTTTTGGAAAATACATAACAAATCCTACTAAGTGGCTGGCGCTATCTGCTGACGGTAAAGTTATTGCAGGTTATGAAATTTACTCTTTGGTTTTTCCTTCAGTGGTATTAAACGCTGAAGGAGTTGAAAACAAGGGTGAAGCAACTATTAGAAAAGCCCAAGAGATAGGAGCAGATGTGATTATCTCTTTTGGTATGGCTTCAGAAGTTAAGGGATTTCGCCTAGAGAAGTCGGGAATAAATTGGGTATATAACAAAAAATATCTTTCTGATAAAGAAAATAATAGACCACTTGAACCTTCGCAACCCAAAAAGGAGAAAATTGAAACCGATTTATCGCTTTGGGATATAGAGAAAATGAAAGGGCTTTTTGCTAATGCAAATTTACCTTTTGAAGCAAGTACTTCCGATGATGCTGGTCAATACTCTTGTAATAGTTGGATATATAGAACATTGTTAGCGATGAAAAAGCAGAAGCTGAACATCCCTTATTTGTTTGTGCATTGTGCTTGCACCGAAGAAGCGATAGAACTAGTTTCTGACTTTGATAGAAGCAAGATTTTAATAAAGAAAGAGGATATGCTGAAAGCACTAGAAATTGTCCTTCAGTCTTATAAAGGATAAAGTATCAAGAGGAATATGAGTTGGCCATTAGGGGTTAGCCATTAGCTACGGGGGCATTCCAAGTCAATTGGTACAGCGAGTAAGTGTTTTTTGCAGGTAGAACAAGGGGTTTTCAAACAATTCCGGTGAGGAAAATCTGAAGCAGAATTCCCTCACGTATTCCTTGAGGTTGATCGACCGATGATGATGGTACATGCGCCTCACAAAGGTGCGGTAGACCCCGAACATTCCCTCAATCTCGGACGTATGGGCAAACTCAAACTTCTTGTGGATATCTCGTTGGTGATCGACCGGCCACCAGCGATTGATACCCTTGTAAATGCCTCCGCCGTCAGTCCACAGCTTTGACCCGGGCTTCACCTTCCGGAAGAGGAAATAGGCGGCATGCTGGCGTTGGGGCGCTGTCCCCGGGACCACGTCCCATGCGAGCTTGCGGGTTCCTTTCTGCTTTGCCATGAGGAGCGTCATGTTCTTGAAGAATGCCTCATCCATCTGCACGATACGCTCTAGAATATGGTGTTCTTCGGGCAAATGGGCGCGAAAGGCGGCATACCAATGGCGCACGGTATCATCAGAAAGTTTCGTCCATGATATCGCCTGGAGAACGGGCTCTTGGATGGTCCAGCACCAGAGAAGCATCCAGAACTTTTGATATGGCAGCTTCATATCCGAGAGCCAGGTATGGGAAAGAAGGGAGAACTTGGCGCGGCAGGCGATGCACCGGTATCGCGTTTCATAGCGCACGACCCTTCGCGACCGGCAGACCGGACAATACATATTCTTTCCGAAGAGAATCCGACGCAGATATTTCATGATTTTTGCTTCCGACGGTATTTGATTGAAGTTGTACATGCTTTCCATTGTAGTGGAGCTGTACCAACAGACCTAGATTACCCGAGGGGGGGGTATTGACAAAAAAATTTCTTTGTGCTAGTATGGACGGCGTTTGAGAATAACCGCCCTGAATCTGGGGGCAAGAATTACTTTTAGTCTTAGGATGGTTTGGTCTCGGCGAAACCTCTCCTCGGAGTCATTCTAACCTCTTTTAAGCTACTTAAAAAGAGACCCAACTATTTCCCGCTTACGCGGGATTTAGCCCCCAGTTTCAAGGCGAGTATTCGCCCAGCGCAACGCCCCCGAAAGTGGGCGTTGCTTTTGTTTTTCACTTCCGAAATATCGGCCCGCTTCCGGGCTGAATAAATTGCAAAGTGAAAAACATCCTGAGCGAGCGAAGCGAGTCGAAGGATAACATCTTGTTTACTCTCCCCACTCGATTGGCCCTGTCATTTTTTCAACTTCTTCAAAACTGGTGACGCCGCCAAGGACTTTGAGAATCCCGTCGTCCTGAAGACTTGTCATCCCCTGCGATTCGGCAAGCCGCCGCATGGCGACCTCCGAGGCTTCCTTGAGGATGAGTTCCTCAAATTCCGGCCCGGCCTTCAGGAATTCGAATATGCCGCGCCTTCCTTTGTAGCCGATGTTATTGCACGCTTCGCATCCCACGGGCTCATAGATGGAAACTTCTGCGATCTTCGGGTGCGAGACATTTTCGGGAAGTCGCTTCAGAAAGTTTTCAACTCTCGTTTTTATTTTCCCGGAAAGCGGGACTGCTTTTTTGCATGCGGGGCAGAGAAGGCGCACGAGGCGCTGGGCGATCACGAGCGAAAGCGCGGGGCCGGCGGTTTGCGGTTTCACGCCCAAGTCAACGAGGCGCGGGATGCTTGCCACCGCATCGTTCGCGTGGAGCGTGGAAAACACCAAATGCCCGGTGAGCGATGCTTCCATCGCGATGTCGGCGGTTTCCGCGTCCCGGATTTCCCCCACAAGGATCACGTCGGGGTCCTGCCGCATGATGGCGCGGAGCCCCGTCGCAAACGTATACCCCGCTTCGGGATTCACCTGGGTCTGTTCAATCCCGGGGATATGATATTCGATCGGGTCCTCGATGGTGATGACCTTCGTTTCCGGGTTCGCAATGGTCTGCAGGAATGAATAAAGGGTGGTGGTCTTCCCGGACCCGGTGGGCCCGGTATTCAGGATCAGCCCGTTCGGACGGGAAATCTCTTTTTCTACCAGCAGAAGCGCGTCCTCGCGCAATCCGAGATCTTTCATGCTCACGTGGATCGCATCGGGGTCAAGCACGCGCATCACCACGGTTTCTCCGAACTCGGACGGGATAATTGATACGCGCATTTCTATTTCTTTCCCCGGCACTTCAATGGTGAATCTCCCGTCCTGCGGTTCTCCATAGACGTTGATCTTGAGCCCGGACAATAATTTCACGCGCGACACGAGACTCTCGTAGCTCCTCTTCGGCAGGTCTCCGAACACGTCATGAAGCAGGCCGTCGAGCCGGAATCTGATCTTCGTTTTTTCGTCCCCCGCTTCAAAATGGACGTCCGATACTTTGTTCGCAAGAGCGCCCGCGAGGATGATCTCAAAGAGATCGGTGGTCGTCAGTTTGTGGAAGTCCGCCCCGGCGAGCTCGTCGCGCGTGGCGGTAAAAGTAACAAGGCGGCGGAGCAGTTCTTCAAACCGTTTTTTCTCAATCTCCACTTTCCCGGTAATGTCTTTCGCGACGTCTCCGACAAACTTATAAAATTTCCACGCGTCGGCAAGGCCGGAAAGCGAGGCGACGAACACCTTTACCTCGAATTTCTGGTCTTCAAGGCGGCGGAGGGTTTCTTGCGTCTGCGGAGCGTGAGGGTCAAACACCGCGACGGCAAGCTTTCTCTGCTTGCTTTCAACCGCGACCGCTTTTGCCGCTCTCGCTTCGGCTTCCGGAATATTCTTGATCGCTTCGAGAGAAACGGGGACGATGCGCAGGTCCGCATATTCGTATCCTGTCCGCTTCGCCCTGCGTCCCGCGTCCCGTTCTTCCGCTTCCCGGCGGATCTCTTCGAGTTTTCTCTGGAGCGGGGGTGTCTGTTGGCTCATGGGGTGGCTGATGGCTGATAGCATATCGCTTATCGCCAAGCTTGATACCATCATATCATAATTTTGCGTGCGATTCGCCACCGGTGATCTGCCGTTGTGCTATACTGACCCCAAACGACATGTCAGGGCACTCCCATTGGGCGGGCATTAAGCACCAGAAAGGCATTGCCGACCAAAAACGCGGCAGGGTCTTCTCGAAATTGCTCGCGCTTATCGCCGCCGCTGCCAAAACCGAACTGAACCCCGACTTTAATCCCCGGCTGCGGACGGCGATTGCAAAAGCGCGCGCGGAAAAAGTTCCTTCCGACAATATCGAGCGCGCGATAGTGCGGGCGAAAGAATCCGCCGACGCTCTTGAAGAACTGACGTTTGAGGCATACGGCCCCGGAGGAGCGGCGCTTTTTATTGAAGCGATCACGGACAATAAAAACCGCGCCATTCAAGAAATTAAAAAAGTGCTCGCCGATAATCATGGAAAGTGGGCGGAGGTCGGCAGCGTCGCGTGGGCCTTCACGCGGACAGACGCAGACCAAACGCAGACCAACGCAGACAGCGCGCTTGTCTCGCCGAAGCCCGGCGAAAGCGGGAGGGAGTGGAAGGCGAAATTCCCGCAGGCGCTTCCGGCGGAAGATAAATTGAAGCTTGATGCGCTCGTAGCGGCGCTTGAGGAGCAGGAGGATGTGCAGCGCATTTATACAAATGCGCAATGACTAATTTCTAATTGATATAATGACGAAAAATCTTTGGACATTCCACGCGCGTTTTTTGGTCATTGATTAGAAATTAGAGCAATTAGTCATTAGTCATTTCATCATCTCATGATCATCTTAGGCATAGATCCCGGCACGCGGCGTATCGGGTACGGAATCGTGAAAGAGGAAAAGCATGCGCTCTCGCTTCTTGCGGCGGGCATTTTGAAGATACAGAGCAATGGCGACGTTGATGCGCTTATGGAAACAAAGGCTGAGTTGGACAAGCTCATCCGCGCATGGTATCCCGACGCGCTTGCCATAGAGAAATTATTTTTCGCAAAGAACCGGAAAACGGCGCTCCAGGTCGCCCAAGCGCGAGGTGTGATCTTGCTTGCAGCGAGGGAAAAGGGGTTGCCGATCCACGAATATGCCCCGAATGAGATAAAGCTCCGCTTTACCGGTTTCGGGGGCTCCGATAAGAAGGCGGTAGCGAAAATGGTGCGACTGACCTTCCGCGCGCCGGATTTGAAAATCATTGACGACGCCACTGACGCAATCGCGATTGCGGTGTGCGCTTTGCAGGATAAGGTGCGCTGAAGCCCCCTTGACAAGAGAATGAACTGCCCTATACTACTCGTGTAAATTTTTTATTTAGTGATTGAATACGCACTCAACCCAAAAGGTCGGATACCTAGGACGCAATATGATTGACGAACTACGCGCATTCCGCGGTTTGAGCGACGAAGAAGACGAAGACGAAATCGTGTTGGGAGACGAGGAAGAGATAGGGGACGATGACGAAGAAGACGATGCTTTTGAAGAAGCGTAATGCAGAGCGCAAAAGAACCCCCCGACCCAGGTCGGGGGGTTCTTTTTATTGTGGTTGAGTGTCATAATGGGAATACCGTGAAAATA
>MHLB01000028.1:15346-17373 GCA_001818895.1 Candidatus Liptonbacteria bacterium RIFCSPLOWO2_01_FULL_53_13 | reverse complement strand
TGGGTGTAATCCTGCAGGTGTTCCTTGTCAATGCCTTCGTTCCGGAATATTCTCCCGATCTCGAACACTTTCTCGTATCCGCCCACCAATAATTTTTTGAGTGGGAGTTCAAGCGAGATGCGGAGATAAAAATCGGTGTCAAGCGCGTTGTGGTGCGTGGTGAACGGCTCCGCTTCCGCTCCTCCGGGGGTTTCCTCAAGTACCGGCAACTCAACCTCCAGAAACCCTTCCTTCGTAAGTTGGTCGCGGAATTCCCGCCAAAAGAGCGCTTTTTTTCTGAAAAGTTCGCGCGTTTCGGGATGCATCATGAGGTCAAGATACCGCTTCCTCAGGCGCGCTTCTTCGTCGTTCAGTCCGTAGAACTCCGTCGGTATCGGCCGGATGCTCTTCGCCAAAAGTTGGAGCTCTTTTGACTCCACGCTTTTCTGCCCTTTCTTCGTAAGAAATAATATCCCTTCTACCGCCACAAAATCGCCCCGATCCAGCACGGATTTCAGAAATTCAAAGTTCTTGTGGTTGTCCTTTTTGAGAACGATCTGGATCTCCCCCGTCTCGTCCCGCAGGTCCGCAAAAACCACGCCGCCCTGGTCGCGGAAACCCAAAAGGCGTCCCGCAAGGCGCATGCGTTTCTTCGCCCGCGAAAGCTTGGCGAATCCTTTAAGCGCGTCCGCGATGGGCGCGGCTTTTTTGGTCCGCGCCGGATACGGGTCAATGCCCGCCGCGCGGAGCCGCTCCAGCTTCTTTTTTCGTTCAGAGATTAAATCTTCCAGCATAGGAGGCAGGTGTTGGTTCTTTCCTATTCTATCACCTATAACCTGACACCTCAAACCTACTACTCTATCTTCACAAGTTCGTAGGTCGCTTTGCCTCCGGGAGTTTTCACTTCAATGTTCTCGCCCGCTTCCTTGTCCAGAAACGCTTTGCCGAGCGGCGATTCGTTTGAAATCTTGCCCTGCATCGGGTCGGATTCGGAGGAACCTACAATCGTATACTCTATCGTTTCGCCCCCGCGCTTCACGATAATGTGCGAGCCAACTTGTACGCGCTTCGCACCGGCCACTTTCTTGATGACCGTGGCATTTTTCAAAAGCTCTTCAAGTTCAACGATGCGCATTTCAACCGCCGCTTGCTCTTCGCGCGCTTCGGCGTATTCTGAATTTTCCGACAGGTCGCCGTATTCTTTCGCGCGTTTCAAGTGCTCGGCAACCTCCATTCTTTTTTTGGTCTTCAGTTGCTCAAGCTCGCGCTTAAGCTCCTCAAGACGTTCTGCGCTTACGTAATAGGTATCCATAGGGGTATATGATAGGTGTCGGATTATAAACGATAAAGGAAGGGGGTGCAAGTCCCCTCGGATATTCTCTGCAATAACGTTCGTCCCGCTGTGAAGAGAAACTTAACCGAGAGGATATTTCCCTCTCCAAAGCCAGAGGCGGATTTTAATCGTTTCCAGAAGAACCTGCACGTATGCGGACATGCCGATGCGGGAAGAAAGGTCGTTTACCCATCGCACCGGAACTTCGCGTATGACATAGCCGCACGCCTTGGCAAGCGCGAGGATTTCCACGTCAAACCCCCATCCGATGATCTTGCTCATCACGAACACCCGCTCGGCGGCCTCGGCGGTAAACGCCTTGAATCCGCATTGGGTATCCCAGAGTCCCGGCAGGAGGAGAAGCTGGATAAAGAGGTTCCCCATTTTCCCCGGGATTTGCCGATAGATCGGCTGTGCCGGTTCAAGCTTGCTTTCTTTGTGCGCGCGCGACCCGATGACCACTTGCGCGCCCGTGTCAAACTCCGGAATCATCCTTTCAAACTGGTCCACGGTGGTGGAATTGTCCGCATCCATAAAAAGGCGGTATTCCCCCCGCGCAAGAAGCATCCCTTGCCGCACGACGCCTCCTTTGCCCTTGTTCTCCGTGTTATCAACAAGTTTCAGGTTTTTGATGGTCTTCGCCATCTTCTGCACGATATCCGCGGTCGCGTCTTTGGAGCCGTCGTTCACCACGAGAATTTCATATGTCCACGGC
>MHLB01000028.1:11439-15310 GCA_001818895.1 Candidatus Liptonbacteria bacterium RIFCSPLOWO2_01_FULL_53_13 | reverse complement strand
ATGGCAAGAATTATACACCTAAAAATAATTAAATCATAATTTCTAACACTCGAGAGATGTCATTCCCACGAAGGCGGGAATCCAGTTTTCGGGATTTGCATCAATTCGGGGTTTGGATCTCCGCCTCCGCGGAGATGACAAATACAGGGACATTAGAGATTCAATGTCAATATTTCTGGTCCTTTCTCCGTTATCGCAATAGTATGCTCAAAATGCGCGCTCAAGCTCCCGTCCTTGGTCGCATAGCTGTCGTCTTTCTGCTGGCGCACGGCGGGTTTCCCGATTGCCGTCATCGGCTCAAGCGCGAGCGTCATGCCGCGGACGAGCGGTTCCCCTCTCCCGCGCGTTCCTTTGTTCATCACCCATGGGTCTTCGTGCAGGTCGCGTCCGATACCGTGCCCCGTAAGCGCGTCCACAATGGAAAACCCGCGTTTTTCCATGAAGCTTTGTATCGCATATCCGATGTCGCCGAGCGTATTCCCCTGCTTCGCCGCCTTGATGCCGCGCGCAAGCGCCTCTTTTGTCGCGAGCACCAATTCCCGCGCTCTTTTCGGCACGTTCCCCACCATCACGGTGATCGCCATGTCGGAATGGAATTCCTTGAACACGAGCCCGAGGTCAAGCTTTACAAGATCGCCGTCTTTGATGGCGCGGCTTGTCGGCACGCCGTGCACGACCGTGTCGTTCAAGGAAACGCAGAGGGTTGCGGGATACGCTTTCCCGGCGCCGCTGGGGCGATAGTTCAGAAATGACGGCTTCGCTTTTTCTTCAAGAATGAATTTCTTTGCCGCCGCATCAAGTTCCAGTCCGGTCGCGCCGACCCGCACCAGGGGTGTGAGCCGCGCCATCACGCGCGCAAGCTTCCGCCCCGCCTCGCGCATGATTTCAATCTCTTGTGGGGTTTTTATGTGTGCCATAAAAATGTGGTGCCAATCTACAAATCTTATGCTAATTGTGCGAATTGCGAATCAGGATTCATTAGCAATTTGTAGATTAGCATAAGATTCGCACTATTAGCATCATACTTGCGCACGACTGATGTGCGCAACAAGCCGCTTGAATACCTGCTCCCTTGTGCCAAGCCCGGAAATTTCCGCCGAGGGATAGCTCTTGCGGTAGAGCGCTTTCACTGCGCGGATATGCGTGCGGTAATAGCGCATCCGATTTTTGAGAGAGCGCATACTGTCGTCCGCACGGCGCTTCCGTCCCTCGCGGCGGAGGGCGGCGCGCGCGAATATTTCTTTCTCGGGAATGGAAATATATATGAATATCGTATGCTCTCCCCTGCCATTTTTCTCCAGAAGCCGGCGGACGAGTTTCGATTCCCCTATCATCTTTGGCGTGCCGTTAAAAAGAATTCCCTGGCTCGGTTTTATTTTGGGAATTATCTCCCGAAATATTTTTCTCACCACTTCCGTAGAAGTAAGTTTCCCCTTCCCTCCTATCTCCTCATAGCACCCTAATTTTTTATATTTCGGCGTGCGCAGAATCGCGCCCATGTCAAAGTCGTACATCCGATATTTGCGCACCAAACGAACGGCCTGCGTCGCCTTTCCTGACGCAATGTCACCGAGAAGAATGAGATTGAAAGGGATTTTTGTTCCCATTCGCGTTATTTGCTTAATTCGCGATATTCCCACCTTCGTTAAAGCTTCGGTGGGCAGGCGCGATTACTCCAACTCAAGCGCTTTTTCTATTTCCCTCGTCACTTCGGGAATCGCCGGCGTGCCGTCTATCTGAATGAACTTCGTATGCGCTTTCAGGTATTCCAGCACGGGAAGGGTGGCGTCCTCGTATTGCTTGAGGCGAAGTTCAATCCCCTCGGGAGTGTCGTCGCTTCGCATTTCAATCGCCGCGCGGCGCAGGAGGCGCTTCATTGATTCCTCGCGGGGCAAGCTTACATAAAGGGTGATGAAATCGTCTTTTCCTTGTTTCTTGAGAAAATCAAAGAGGTAGTCCGCCTGCCCCACGCGCCGGGGAATGCCGTCAAATATCACTCCTTTGCCCGGAGGGAGTTTTGCCATTCTCGCCTTGAATACTTCAAGCACCTGTTCGTCCGAGAGAAGAATCCCTTTGTCAATGATTTCTCCGACGGTCATACTGTCCTTCAGTTTCCAGTCCCGTTCTTCGCGGAGCACCTGGCCCATATCCCACCAAAAAAATCCGAGCTTCTCGGCAAGAAGTTTCGCCTGCGTCCCCTTCCCCGACCCCTGCGGCCCCACGATAAAAATGATGTCTGTTTTCATGGTAACTATGATAACAGAAAATCGGGCTTATATTCAAATGTTTCGAATCTTACTCGCAGGATGCCGTAGAGAAATCCTGATGCCCTCTTCCCATTGCACAGCTCCACGTAACGGTCGGTTGCCCTAGCATCCATTGTCCGTTTTGGTAGGTGGCAACAGCAACTTTGCGCTCTGCCGCCGTTGAGTCATCGTAAAGCCCTTTATATAAAGCTGTCACGTACCAAACCCCATTTGTTGAATCAGTGGTCACTGAAAACTGCGTGCACCTACCGGGATAACAGTCGCCCCACGCCGATTTTGCAAGTGCGGTGGCGACCGACTGAGACAGAGTTGAAGATTCGGTTGCCGCGGTGAATTTGAACGTGGAGAGGATTTGCTCTACTTCTTCGTACCCGGTTGCAAATGCATAGTTGTACCGCGCAGGAAGAGCGAATACATAGAAAGCATTTCTGCCCAGCTCGCTCGGCGGAATGGGCGCTGTGCCCACGGACCACTCCATAGTACCCGTTTTAGAGCCCCCAGCGCCTATCTTAGTCCATTGGTCATGAGTAAAAACCATAATAGGGATATCCTGGCGAGGATTTTGCGGGGTAGATAGGGGGTGAACAACATGGAGTTCCGGACCGGTGGCAACCACCTGTTCGCCGAAACCAGTCGGAATATGCGCCTGCCATGTTTTCGTTTGGACCGCGTATCCTTTCCAGCTTGCCGGCAGAGGAATCTCAAACTTGTATTGATCGTTGCGGTAGATAACCGACGATTGAGATGGGCTGATGAACTTGAACGTGGAGAGGATTTGATTCATCAGTGTTGGGTTGTCAAGGATTGGATTTGCATCTCCCTCGCAGGAGCTGAAAAATACTCGTAATGTCACATCTGTAAGTCCGGTTTGAATAGAACGGTTACGACAGCCTGCATCTGCCTCTCCATATTCATATCCATCTTGAACGCCAATCTTTACCAATAGAGGTTTTTCGATTTTCCCATAGACTCCCGTCACATTGCTCGAATCAAACTTTCTTTTGAGAACATTAATACCTATCCCACCCCCCTCGCCGAGAAAAGCAAGTGACTCCGGAGTATCGTGCTGAGCCGCTTTCCAATTAATGGGATACCTAAACTCAAACCCGTACTGCGTATTCGTATATGTTTTCCAGCCTATGGTCCCCTCTTTGACAAATACATTTTCCGGTACTTTCGTAAGTTCTTTATAGTCAATGAATTTTCCGTCTCTCACAACGTATGTCGTGTAACTGGAAGCTGGAAAATTCTGATCACCATACGTTTTTACAAGCGCTTCCCATTGATTGAGCGGCATAGTGTTCATGATTCCCACATGTTTGAGTTCGGTAAAAGCACCGTCTTTATAACGTAATACTGAAGTGTGATCCACGAGACCATCGTCGTAGTATACAAGGAGAGTATCTTTGGCGATGAACTGAAGCTGTCCCGGAGAACCATAGGTGCCACTTTCTCCCGCTTTTGCAGAAAATTTACTTTGGGTGACTGCCCATGAGGCGAGAAGTTGCCGTATAAGCGCATCTTCTCCGTACGCCTGAGTGGGCGTCGTTGACACGACAGGAAGGGCTCCCGTAGATATTGACGGCGCTGGCTCAGTGGCAGGA
>MHLB01000028.1:0-11379 GCA_001818895.1 Candidatus Liptonbacteria bacterium RIFCSPLOWO2_01_FULL_53_13 | reverse complement strand
ATACCCGACGCAAATACTTGACGCGCAAGCGTTTTCTCTCTCCTTGATGGTGGTATGATGCATCATACCACCATCGCGAAGACGAAATTGTCGGAGTAGAAATTGAAATAGAAAAGAAATGTGGGAGAGTTTTTTAAAACGGGAAATTTAATTCACCAAATTCGCAATTTTCCGTATTTCGTACGCCGATACCGTTTCGGCTCCGGCCGCTCGTGGCGTTTTTTTATAAGCGCGAGTTCGCGTGCTTGCCTCTGCGACTCTGCCCTCTTCCAATTGCTTTCATACGAATGCGATGCGAGGCTCTTTTTGATTGAGCTGATGGTTTGATTGGTAATCCATAGCTCGCGCCCGATGGCACGATAACTCACGCCGTCATGAATGCGCTCCACTGCAACGGCGCGCTTCACGATACGATGACGCTCGGAAGGGCTCACAATTGAATCAAGCAGAATGCGCACGAGTTTCGGCTCGCTTTTCGTGCACCATGCCACAAACTCACGCCATGCGGATTCTTCCCACTGCTTTCTCGTTTCAAAATCCTCAACTTTGGGCAAAGGAATTTTCATAACGTGATTATACCATAGTGGTATGATGCATCATACCACTAGTGCAAAAACGATAAACGCCCTGGATTTCCTGCCTGCCTGCCCGACGGTCGGCGGACGCCTGCCTCGCCCGACGGGAGTCAAAGCGGACGGGAATGACAAAAAAATATAAGTAAAAGCTAGAACCCCTCGTACTCGCGCACCGCGAGCTGGGAATTGACCTGCCGCATCGTTTCAAGCGCGACCGCGACCACGATTAAGAGCGCCGTACCGCTCACGTTCAAAACGGAGAGTCCCGTAATGCGCTGGATGATAAGCGGCAGGATTGCGATAAGCCCGAGGAAAAACGCCCCAAAAAATGTGATGCGGTTCATAAGCGTTGAGAAAAACTTCGCCGTTCCTTCGCCGGGGCGGATGCCGGGCACGAACCCTCCTCCCCTCTGGAGATTTTTCGCCATTTCGTCGGGATTGAAAGTGATGGCGGAATAAAAGTAGGTGAACACGAACACGAGCGCGAAATACACGATGCCATAGAGCAGTTGATTATTGAGAAAGCTTGTCACGTATTCGTTCATCTTGAGCGATGCGGGCACCGATACGATGGCAATGAGCTGCGCCAGGAATTGAGGGAAGAGCAGCACGGAGATCGCGAAGATGAGAGGGATCATGCCCGCCTGGTTCACTTTGAACGGCAGATAGCTTGACACGCCTCCATAGAGCTTCATGCCCCGCACGCGCCGCGCATAGGTGATCGGAATTTTCCGCTCCCCTTCGTTCAGATACACCACGCCCGCGACGATAAGAATGGTCACCACAAGAAATCCGAGGTAGGTCGGAAGAAGCCCGGGAGTATAGGAAAGAAGCGCAAGCCGGATACTGCTAGGAAGCTGGCTTACGATACCTGCAAGGATGATGAGCGAAACGCCGTTCCCGATCTTCTGTTCGCTAATGAGCTCCCCGAGCCAGAGCGTAAGCATGGAGCCGCAGGTGATCGCGAGCACGTTCACAAGAAGCGCGAATGACGCCGGCCGGTCGATCACGTTCTGGGATACGAGCAGGTTCAAAAACGCATATGCCTGGAGCATTGCCAAGGGCACCGTGATCAGGCGGGAATATTGGTTGAACTTCGCCTGCCCGCGCGCGCCCTCTTCATAATACATTTCCTTGAGCTTCGGAAAGATAATGGTAAGGAGCTGCATAATGATGGTCGCGGTGATGTAGGGACCGACGCCCAGCATCGCCACGGACAGGTTTGACAATCCGCCGCCCGAGAACAGGTTTAAAAATCCGAGAAGTTGGTTGCTTCCGAAAAATTGCTGAAGGCGCAGGGCGTCCACGCCGGGAATGGGAATTGCGGCGAGCATCCTGAAGGCGACCAAAAGCCCGAAGACAATAAATATCTTTTTGCGAAGGTCGGGAATTCTGAAAATTTGGAGGAGCTTTTGCATCTAGGGTTTAGGGTTTAGGGTTTAGGGTTTAGGGTTCTCGCCCTATACCCTATTCACCATACCCTATTTACTAATTGTGCCGCCTGCTTTTTCTATTGCCGCTTTTACGCTCTCCGAGGCCTTTATGCCCTTGAGAACGAATGCGGCTCCTGCCTCGCTTTTTCCCAATACTTTTATTTCGCCTCGGTGTTTCATGGGTACCAGTTTCGCCGACCTGAGGAATGTCGCGTCAATTACGACGTGCGCTCCATTTCCAATTTTTTTTACCGCGCGCAAAAGATCGCCGAGTTGTACTACGAACGGTTTATCGCTTTTCGGCTTATTGCGGAACCCGCGCCGCTTCGGCAGGCGGATAAGCAGGTCGCGGAATGCAGGGCGGATCCTCCGGCCCGCGCGCGAGCGCTGGCCTTTTGTGCCGCGTCCGGAAGTCGTGCCTCTCTTGCCGCCTCTGCCAATGCGCTTCTTTCCTTTGTGTCCGCTTGAGGTAAGTTCGTGTAATTTCATAAAAGTAGTCGCGAATATCGCAAATTAAGCAAATATCGCTAACGGGTTGGATTTATAGTGGTGATTTTTATTCGCGTTATTTTGAGAACATTCCCTCCAAGGGCGGGCAGGCGCGATACCTGCCTGCCGGCAGGCAGGTTAGCGATTACTCTTGATCATCTTCAACGCCTCTATGGTGGCGAGGGCGTTCGTAAGCTTGTTCGGAGTGCGCCCGAGGCATTTTGCGCTCGCATCTTTCACTCCCGCCATGGCAAGCACCACGCGCACCGCGCCCCCCGCTTTGAGCCCGCTTCCTTCTTTCGCCGGCTTGATGATAACCTCGGCTGCGCTGTATTTCGCTTTCACTTCGTGGCGGATGGTCCGGTTGTCCACAAGCGAGAGATGCAAAAGGGATTTCTTCGCGTCAACCTTCGCTTTCCCCACCGCGCCCGCAACATCCAGTCCCTTCGCCACTCCCACTCCCACGCGCCCCTTCATATCGCCGATAACCACGGTCGCACGGAAACGAAAACGCTTTCCGCCCGCAACGACGCGCGTCACGCGCCGAAGGTCCACTACTTTTTCCTCAAATTCTTCTTTTTTGATATATCTTTCGCGTTGCATGATGGTGTGTGTTATATGACAAGTCCTCCCGCGCGCACGCCTTCCACGAAGGCTTTCACGCGGCCGTGATACGGGTAGCGTCCGCGGTCAAATTTCGCTTTTGTGATCTTAACCGCCACTGCCTTTTCCGCAAGTTTCATGCCGAGTTTTTGTGCTTGGGCGGTTTTATTGTCTTTTCCGCCGGAGGCGGATCCGCCTTTGACGGACAAGGACACCGAGGCAAGCGTATACCCTTTCTCATCGTCAATCAACTGAGCATAGAAGGCGCGGTTGCTCCGGAATACGGTAAGGCGGGGCGTCGCTGCGGTGCCGAAGATCTTCGCGCGTGTGCGCGCGTCTCTCCGTGTCCGCGTTTGATTAAGTGAAGTTCGTGAGTTCATAGGTGTGATGCTAATCTACGAATGATATGCGAATCTACAAATTGCCAATTACGAATATGCGCATCCATTCGCAATTCGCATAATTAGCATAAGATTTGTAGATTTGCATCAACTTGTGGTTGTTCCTGCCGCTTTCTTACCGACTTTTCTGATGATGACCTCTCCTTGATATTTTATCCCCTTCCCTTTGTAGGGCTCCGGTTTCTTGAGGCTCCGTATCTCGGATGCCACGCGTCCTACGAGTTCTTTGTGTATTCCGGATACGACAATCGTGTTCTTTTCCACTACAACGGTAATGCCGTCGGGAATATTAAAACGCACGGGATTCACGTAGCCCAACGAAAGCACGAGGGTATTGCCCTCAACCGCCGCGCGGTAGCCGACCCCTTCGATCTCGAGCTTTCTCACGAATCCGTCTTTTACTCCGGAAATCGCGCCGGTAACCAGCGACCACATCGTGCCTATGTTTGCGCGTGCCTGGAGATGGGTATCGGCGCTCGTCACCGTCGTCGATCCCGCCTCCGTCGCGATTTTGGTGTGCGGCAAAAGCGGAACGACCCGTTCTCCTTTCGGGCCTTTCACCCGTACATTCCCCTCTTTGAGTTCCAAAGAAACCCCCTCGGGGATGGTAATCGGTTTTTTGGCTAATCTAGACATGTGAGTGGGTTGGTTACTACCAAACCTGGAAAAGATATTCTCCTCCGACATTTTTCTTGCGCGCCGATGCTCCGGACATCACGCCCGAAGGCGTTGAAATTATCGAGATTCCGTATCCCTGCTTCACGGACCGTAACGCATCCGCTCCCGCATACTGCCTGCGCGAAGGTTTGCTGATAAGCTTAAAATCGGAAAGTACCGGTTGTCCGTTCGCATAGCGCAATTTTATCTCTATCATAGTGCGCTTCCCTACGCTCTTCTTCTGCGCGTCCTCAAGGTATTTCGTGTCCACAAGCACGCGGAGTACCGCGAAGTCAAACTTGGAAAACGGAACAAGGATGGATTCCTTTTTCCGTTGGACTGCGTTTTTAATTCTTGGGAGGAGATCGTAGTACATTGAAGTGTGAAAATGTTTGAATTTCTAATTACTAATTTCTAAATAATTCATTGATTGAAAACTTAGAAATTGGGTCATTGATTAGATATTAGAAATTAGTCATTGGTCATTATTTTTTTACCATGATGCCTTCTTCACTCCGGGGATCTCGCCCTTGATCGCCATTTCGCGGAAGCAGATCCTGCACAAGCCGAACGTCCTCATAAAGCCCCTTTTTCTCCCGCACCGGAAACACCGCTTCACGATACGCGAGGAAAATTTGGGCTTCTTTTTGCTTCTGACGATAGTTGAAAGTTTTGGCATGGAAAATGGTAATGTGTCGTCCTATTTATTGCGGCGCGCACCGCGCGATTTGCCGCGTGCGACGTGCAACTTTTTGAGCGGCACGCCGAGCGCGCGGTAAAGCTCAACCGCCTTTTCCCGCTGGCGCACGCGCGGAACTATGTTCGCGCCGAGCGAAAAGGTGAAAAGCGATTCTTCCGGATTGATCTCGGGAAAGACAAATTGTTCTTTGAAACCGATATTCAGGCTTCCTTTTGCGTCAATAGCATTAAGATCTATGCCTTGAAAGTCCTTTACGCGAGGCAGTACCATTTTAACCAAACGCTCGAAAAAATCAACCATTTTCGCCTTCCGGAGGGTAGCCCGGAGACCTACCACCTGGCCTTCGCGCATCTTGAATCCCGCGATGGATTTTCTGGAACGGCGCACCTGGGACGCCTGTCCGCAGATAGCCGCCACATCGCGAAGGATCTGCGGAAGGACCTTTTCCTCAAAATTCGGCTGTCCGCTTGCGCGGCCGATTCCCGCGTTCACCACAATTTTTTCGATTGCGGCGCGGATCGCTTTTTTCTCGGTATTTGCTTGTTTGGGCGAATGTTCCATGTTGGTATTTACTGGCTCACGCCGCACCGCTTGCAATATCTGAATTTCTTTTCTCCTTCCATGCGGTGTCCCATGCGCGACGGCTGTTTGCAGTTCGTGCACGAAACCATCACGTTCGATATGGAGAGAGGGCGCGGAACCTGCACGGTTTCCCCTTTTTGCCCTTGTTTCTTGGGACGCATGCGCTTTTTATAGAGATTGATCCCTTCCACGGACACTCTTCCGGTTTCTTCGAATATCTTGATCACCGCGCCGGTCTTCCCGCGGTCTTTGCCTGCAATGATTTTCACTTGGTCTCCTTTCTTTATTTTCATACGATTTCTTCCGCCATCGTCATCAGTTTTTCGTATCCTTTCGCCTTAAGCTCCCGCGGAAGCGGTCCGAAAATGCGCGTAGCAACCGGCTCTTTCTTCGCGTCAACGACCACCACCGCATTCTCGTCAAATCTGACATAAGAACCGTCGGTTCTCCGCATCGGCGCTCTTCCGCGGACTACCAGCACCTTAATGATGTCTTTCTTTTTGATGCTTTTCCGGGGCTCCGCGACTCTCACGGAAGCGACGATAATGTCCCCGATGCGTGCATAGCGGCGGCGCGTTCCTCCGAGAATGCGGAAACAGCGCACGATTTTTGCGCCGGAATTATCTGCAACTTTAAGAATGGAACGTTCTTGAATCATGAGAGTAGTCGCGAATATCGCAAATTAAGCAAATATCGCTAATGGGTTGAATTTATGGTGGTGATTTTTATTCGCGTTATTTTGAACGCATTCGCGATATTAGCGATTACTTTACAATTTCCCACCTCTTCTTGCGCGAGAGCGGGCGGGTTTCCTTTATTTGCACGACATCCCCTTCGCGGGATTCGTTTTTCTCGTCGTGCGCAAGGAACCGCGTGGTTGTCTTGTAGTATTTCAGGTATTTCGCGTGTTTTTTCATCCGCGCAACCGCAACCACGCGCGTTTTCTGCATCTTGTCGGATACCACGACGCCGGTAAGCGTCCTTGTCATTTTGTTCTGTTTTGCGTTCATTGTGTTCATTCGTATGTTCGTGCCTATTCGTAATTTCGTAACACAGTAAGCATCCGTGCAATATCTTTCTTTTGCTCCCGAAGCGCCGCTACATTCTTCACTTTTCCGGCCGCCAAGTCAAATGTAAGCACGCGCAACTTCTCTCTTGCTTCTTTAAGCGCCGCCTCCACTTCCGCGGCCGGCTTTTGTTTTAATTGTTTGAATTCTTCACGCGTCATGGTGTTTTTCTATCACTTTTGTTTTCATCGGCAATTTATACGCGGCAAGCCGGAGAGCGCGGCGCGCCGTCTCGGGCGATGTGCCGTCCATCTCAAAAAGCACTCTCCCCGCGCGCACCGGAAACACATAATGGTCTACGCTTCCCTTTCCTCCGCCCATGGTCGTCTCGGGCGGGCGAAGCGTTACGGGCTTATCGGGGAATACCCGGATCCACAATCTTCCTTCGCGCTTGATGAAGTGCGTGATGGTGCGCCGCGCGGACTCTATCTGGCGCGAATCGATGCGCGCGCTTTCCATCGCCTTCAATCCGAACGAACCGTACGCGATCGTAAGCCCGCGGGTCTCCACGGTCCGCTTTTTGGAGCGTCCTTTTTGCCACTTCCTGTGTTTTACTTTTTTGGGGATAAGCATGAGGGTATATCAGTGAATAACGTGCGGGGTGAATTTACGAATAAGATTGCCGGCCCATCCGTTTTTTCGCGGCGGATTCATTATCGGCCGATGATTTGAACACTTCTCCTTTATAGATCCACACTTTGATGCCTACGGTGCCGAAGGTGGTAAACGCCGTCGCGGTGCCGTAATCAATGTCCGTGCGAAGCGTCTGAAGCGGCAAGCGCCCCCGCTTTGTGGATTCGTGCCGCGCAATTTCCGCACCGTCCAATCTGCCTCCGCAAAGCATTTTCGCTCCCTGCACTTCCTTGTTCTGCATGATCTGGTCAATGTATTTTTTCATCGTGCGCCGGAAAGGCATGCGCTTCTCCAGGTCCCACGCCATTTGCTGCGCAACGTGAGGCGCCGAGATCTCCGACCGCTTCAGTTCTTCCACGTTCACCGAAAGGCTCATGCCTCCTTTCTTCATCTTGCTCTCCGTCCCGCGAAGTTTTTTGAGGCCTGCCACGATCGCTTTGTTAAGATCTTCTATCCCCTTGCCCCCCTGGCCGATAATGAATCCCGGGCGCGCCGCCTTAATGAGCACGCGCAGGTTGTTTGAGGTGCGGTCTATCTCGATCGCGGACACGCCGGCCTGGGCGATCTTCTTCTTGATGATGCGGCGCACCACCTCGTCCTCTTCAAGCAATTTTGCGTAAGGATATTTCCCCGTAGCCACGTTGTTTTTCGCAGGGAAAAACCACCGGGATACCCATCCCCGCGTACCCCCCACTCGCAATGAAATTGGATTGATTTTCTGTCCCATGGGTTTAAATTGATTTGCGTGCGAACATTCTGCGGAAGAATCCTGCTTTCCGTTCCCGTCCTTTTGTATCCTCTTCTTTCACGGACTGCTTTTTCTTCTTCACTTTTGTCTCTTCCGGCGGCAACTTTGATTTTTTCTTCACCACGATCGTGAATCTGCGCTTCGCCTCCGCCTTGGGCGCACCGAGGATAAGGGTCACATGGCTCATCTTCCTCTGGATCGGCGATGCGCTCCCGCGCGCGCGGGGAAGCGAGCGCTTGAGCATTGACGCGCCGTCAACGGTGATCTTCTCTATGACCAGGTCTTCCGCATTCGCGATATTGCGCTGCTTCGCGCCGGCGGTCGCCGAACGCAGGAGTTTCAGGAGCGGTTTCGCGGCGCGGCGCGGCATAAGCAGAAGCTGCGCTTCCGCTTCGTTCGCGGAAAGCCCGCGCATGATATCCGCGATCGCCCGCACTTTGCGGGGCGCCATGCGCAAGTAACTCAGTTTTGCAGTTTGAATGGCCATTGTGGTGTTGTTATTTCTTCTCCGCGGGTTTGCCTGCCGGCTTGTCCGCCGGAGCTTTAGCGAAGGAGGAAGCGGCTGCGGGCGCCGCAACTCCCGCTTTTTGCTCGATTTCTTTCTGCATCTTGCCTCCGTGGCGGACAAACTTCCTCGTGGGCGCAAACTCGCCGAGACGGTGCCCGACCATCTCTTCGCTTATGCGCACATCAATAAAATCCTTTCCGGTATGCACCGAAAAAGTGTAGCCCACCATTTCGGGAGCGATTTCGCACGCGCGCGCCCATGTCTTGATGGGGCCCGCTTCCGGCTTCTGCTTGCCGATCTTCTTCAGGATATTCTGGTCCACATAGGGACCTTTTTTGCTTGATCTGCTCATGATTGGTTTTTATTTCCTGCGCTTAAGGATCAATTGGGTGGACCGCTTTTTCTTGTTGCGGGTCTTTCTTCCGCCGGTTACTTTGCCCCACATGGTTTTCGGCTTGCGCGTGCCTCTCGGCTGCCTGCCTTCGCCTCCGCCGTACGGGTGGTCAACCGGATTCATCGCGGTGCCGCGCACCGTCGGGCGGATACCCAGCCAGCGCGAGCGTCCCGCCTTGCCGATAACCGTGAGATTATACTCGGGATTCGAGACCTGGCCAATGGATGCGTATCCGTCTGAGCGGACACGCCGCACTTCTCCCGATGAAAGTTTGATGTCGGTGTAGCCTTCCGCGTTCCCCAATACCTCCGCGAAAGACCCCGCCGAGCGGACGAGCTGGCCTCCTTTCCCCGCATGCAGTTCTATATTATGGATCTGATAGCCGATAGGAATATGTTTCAACTGAAGGCGGTTGCCCACCGACGGTTCCGCATCCGGCGCCGTGACGACGCGCGCTCCTACCGCAAGGCCGTTTGGAGCAAGAATATAGTGCCGTTCGCCGTCCTCGTATCTCACTTTCGCGATAAACGCCGTGCGATACGGATCGTATTCTATTGTCTCTACTATCGCGGGCATTCTCTTTTCGCACTTGAAATCAACCATGCGGTAAAGTTTTTTTGCCCCTCCGCCCTGATGCCGGACAGTGATCCTCCCTTGCGAGTTTCTCCCGGACCGCGAAGGAAGATTTACGGTAAGGGATTTTTCCGGCGATACGCGGGAAAGCCCCCGGTAACTAACCGAGGTCATGTGTCTGCGGGACGGACTTGTGGGCTTGTAATTCTTCATGGTAATTTACAATTTTCAATTTACAATTTACAAACGGGTTTGAAAAATTGTGTCATTGAAAATTCTTTGAAAATTGAAAATTGGTAATTGAAAATTTTACCTGCCTACGTCTATCTTCTGCCCCTCGGCAAGGGTGACGATCGCTTTTTTCATTCCGGAGCGGACATTCTTGATGTTCCTGAACCGCTTCACCTTCCCTTTTCTCACGAGCATATTCACGGAAACCGCATCAACGTGGTAAAGCTCCTTCACCGCTTTCTTGATCTCGTTTTTCGTCGCTTCCTGCTTTACCGCAAATACGTACTTGCGCAAATCGTTCAATGCGGTTGATTTTTCCGTAACCAAGAATTTTTCTATAAGTGAAACGTGTGTCATAGCGGTAATTATCCGGAAAGATGGTAATGTTTCGCGATCGCGGCGACTGCCGGCGATTCTATGAGAATGTCCTTATGGTTCAGAAGGTCGTAAATGTTCAGCGAACCCGGATAGATAACTTTCGCCTTCGGAAGGTTCCTCCCTGCGCGCGCGAGCGCTTTGTTCTCCGTCTGAGGGATCATTAATATGTCGAATTTTTTCTTCTTGCCGGCATCGGGGGAAAAATGGGCAAGCTGTGATGCAAGCATTTTTGTTTTCGGCGCCTCGATCGCCATCGCGTCAACCAGCTTGAGATTCCCTTCTTTGAGCTTCCTGGAAAACACCATGGCAATCGCCGCATACTTCATTTTCCTGTTCACTTTCTGCGAATAATCGCGGTCGTTGCGGGGCCCGTGCGATTTGCCGCCGCCTATCCAGATCGGCGAGCGCGTGGAGCCGTGCCGCGCGCGGCCGGTCCCCTTCTGGCGCCACGGTTTTCTGCCTCCGCCGCGCACTTCGCTTCTGTTCTTGGCATGCGCCCAGGGAATGCGCGCATTCGCGAGCTGGGCCTGGAGCACCTGCTTCACCGCCGCCGCGCTCCACCGCACCGAAAAAAGCTTCTCGGGAAGCTCTATGGCGCCCACCTTCTCATTTTTAAAATTAACTACGTCTGCGTTCATAGAAATATTCTTTGCTTATTTTTTGGTCTTATGGATTTCCACAAGCCCTCCGCGATTTCCCGGCACCGCCCCTCTCAAAAAGATCAGGTTGTTTTCCTTGTCCACCTGCGCCACCAAAAGATTTTTTGTCGTGGAGCGGACGCTGCCCATGTGGCCTGCCATTTTCCTTCCCGGCACGACTCTCTGCGGCGCAGTGGCTCCCAAGGAACCCGGTGCGCGGTGGCGGTTCTTCTGGCCGTGCGTTTTGGGGCCTCCGTGGAATCCGTGCCGCTTTACCACCCCCTGGAATCCGCGCCCCTTCATAATTCCGCTCACAATCACGCGGTCTCCTTCCTTGAATGCGTCTACGGTTATTTCCTCTCCCGCTTTTGCGTCAGCGAATTCGCGTCCCGCTTTTTTGCGAAATTCGCGCGCGGATTTTCCTTCGCGAAGCTGTACCGCCTCGTAACCATCCTTCTCTTTTGTGCGCACCAAGGTCACTTTATTCGGCGCGGCCTGAATTACGGTAACGGGAACTACCTTCTCGTCCTTCCAGACCTGGATCATTTTCAGTTTTCTGCCGAGGATGAAGGCCATATTGTTGATTCGCATTGTTTGGGCGTAAGCCCATAAAAAATCGCCCAAGGCACGAAGCCCGGGCATCCGGTTTCGTCCTTATGAAAGCCCCCTGAAACAGGTTTTGGGACCCATTAAAGAGACCCCATGATACTAGGGCAAACCAGAGGGAATGTCAAATGAACAAGGTAATGTGCACACACATATGGCGGTT
>MHLB01000027.1:16338-24583 GCA_001818895.1 Candidatus Liptonbacteria bacterium RIFCSPLOWO2_01_FULL_53_13 | reverse complement strand
CACGATGACGTTTCTCAGAGAGAGCATGCGCGCGCCCTCCTTGAACGGAGCGAATCCGTTCGGGATGGTGTAACGCGCGATCCCGTGATGCGCGAACGCCTCGCCCAACTTCGCCACGGCCTTGAGGTTGACCGTGAAACGAACGTCTCCCTGTTGTCCCTGCTGTCCGACGAGTGCAGTGCTCATGGCACCTCCTCAGCGGATGGCATTCCTATCCACCCGGCTAGTTCTAGCTCTTATTGCACGATACTTCTTATATTATGCCCTAAGGGCTAGAACCAGCTTCTAAGAGTAGCTTCAAATATGTTTTCAAAGTGCGGGGATATCATACAATACTTTAAGAAAAAATGCAAATCGTTTGATTTGAGCACGTAGCTTTGAAGTTTCCGCGCATCTGCGGTATCATATACCCAAGGTCATATATTGATACCCACATAAATACCCACCTTAATACCCACATGAAAAAAATATTCACGTTGTTGGCGGTCGCGGCGGTCGTGGCGCTTCCGTCGTTTTCCTTCGCCGCGGAATTGCGCGGGGGAGACGATTACACGCTCCGCAAGGGAGAGGTCGTGGAGGATAACCTTTACGTCGGGGGAGGGAATGTGGTCGTTGCGGGAGACGTGGAGGGAGACCTCGTCGCGGGAGGAGGAAACATTCTCATATCGGGAAACGTAGCCGATGACCTGCTCGCGGGCGCAGGAACCTTGAATGTGGTGGGGTCCGTCGGCGGGGATGTGCGCGTCGCGGGAGGCACCGTCACCATCTCGGGAGAAGTGAAGGGCGAGGTGGTCGTAGTGGGCGGAACCGTCACTATTGTTTCGGGCGCGAAGGTAGGAAAAGACGTGGCAATCGGAGGCGGCAAGGTAACGATTGACGGAGACGTGGAAGGCAATGTGAAGGTTGGCGGAGGAGACGTTGACGTGAACGGCGCGGTAGGCGGAGACGCGAACATCCATGCCGATATGCTTACGCTCGGCTCGTATGCGTCAATCGGCGGGAACATGGAATATTGGTCGCCTAAGGAAGCGCAAGTCACCACGGGCGCAAAGATTGTCGGCGCAACCAACTACCATAAAGTAGAAACTTCAAAGTACAAGAGCGAGGGCGCGAAGAAAGGATTCGTCGCATTCTTGGGCGCATGGGCGACGATTAAGTTCCTTGCGATACTTGTTGCGGCGCTTCTCTTGTTCTATCTCTTCCGCGCGGGCTCCGAGTCGTTCTCGCATCGCGCCATCGGCTCGTTCGGCAGAGAAATGTTCCGCGGATTCGTGGTCCTGGTTGTAGTCCCGTTCGCCATCATCCTTGCGTTCATTACTATGATCGGGTTCATTCCGGGGATTCTCGGAGTACTCGTTTATATCGGCCTCTTGGTGCTCGCGAATGTGGGAGTCGCGTTCGTGCTCGGCCCCTTGCTCCGGAGAATCGTGAAACGCGACGAGAGGAACGTGCTCAACTGGAAAACCATTCTCGCAGGAGTATGCGGCACGTATGTCCTTGCGGTCATTCCGTTCGTGGGATGGATCGCCTTGCTTGCATTCTTCCTCGCATCTCTGGGCGCATGGTCGGCGATGCTTTATGAGCGCGTGTGGATAGCAAGGTAGCGTTGCGATTGGCGATTTGTCGTCCCGTCCGCGTTAGTCAGCGTAAAGTCCGCGTTTGTCTGCGATAAGAAGTGTGTTACACTTCTTATACTGTAATGTCCAAATACTACAATCCGAACCGCACGCGGAATCTGTATGACCCGCGCGCGAGAGAATCGTTCCGCTTGAGCAGAAGCAAGATTGACCTCTACTTGAATTGTCCGAGGTGCTTTTATCTTGACCGCCGACTTGGCGTCGCCCAGCCGCCCGGGTTTCCGTTTTCACTCAATTCTGCGGTAGACAAGCTCCTCAAAAAAGAGTTTGATTCGCACCGCGCAAAAGGAACGGCGCATCCGCTTATGAAGGCGTACGGCGTGGACGCGATACCGCTTGCACATGACAAGCTTGAAACATGGCGGGATTCACTCGGCGGGGGAATCACGTATCTCCACGAACCGACGAATTTCTTTATCACGGGAGGCATAGACGACGTGTGGGTTGCGCCAAACGGCGAACTTATTATCGTGGACTATAAGGCGACCTCGAAAGAGAGTGAAGTGAACCTGGACGCCGAATGGCAGATCGGCTACAAGCGCCAGATGGAAATTTACCAGTGGCTTTTCCGGCGGAACGGCTACAAGGTCTCACCGACCGGATATTTCGTCTACTGTAACGGGAATACCGACAAAGCGGCGTTTGACGCGAAGCTGGAATTTGACATTAAGGTGCTTCCTTACACGGGCGACGATTCATGGGTGGAAACTGCGATTATCGGCGCGCACGAATGCCTTGCGGGCGACAAAGTCCCCGAATCCGGCGACGATTGCGATTTCTGCAAATACCGCGAAGCGGCGCGGAATGTGGAAAAGTAAATCATAATTTGGAAACGAGAAAGGTGTTTATTAAAAAAGTTTGACATTCTGATAAGAGAGAGATATAATAAATCACAGAACGTTGAACGCGGGGGAGCGCAGGCGGGGGAAATCCTTTCTCTGTCGTGGCGTTTCTCTGCAAACAGTTGAGGTGTCGTAATGGAAACGAAGGATGGGCGATTCGTCCAGGGACTTCGGAACTTCTGTGGTAGTCGGCTGGCAGGAAGCCTGCTGGTACTGTTGATCTTCGCCGTCTGCTGGATGGAATTCCTCTTCCCCAGACAGACGATGTTCGGCCTCGCGGGTCTCGGGATCAGGGCGACCGTCGCGCTCGCGGTCTACTTCATGTGGCGAGTGTGGAACCTGCTCGCTCGCATTGAGCAGATGCTCAACGACCATCTCGCCGCCCTCGAAGAGATCGAGCGGAAGGTCGGGGTGGTCATCGGTGGGCAACAGCTCGCGGGAGTGCTCCAGATCCAGCCGTGGTCACTCAAGATAACCCCCGAAGAGTTCGCTCCGAATCGCGAGAAGTTGAAGGCGAAGGTCAACGCGGAGTTCCCTGCCATGATCAACAGGGTCATCTCTACCTCCTTCTCCGAAACAACGATAACTCGTTCTCCGGAAACCTGTGCCTACATGATCCTCAACCGTCTCGGGCTGGACGTCTTCCTCTCGAAGGACTCCTTGAAGAAAGCCCAAGTGGCCATCTCCCGCCTCGTGACGAACGAGGACTGGGAAGGGATCAAGAAGTTCCTTTTCGACATCATCGACTATCTCTAGCCAGTTCGCGAACCAGCTCGCGCCCTTGGGAGGAAGGGATGTGAGCAGAAAGTGAGGTGAACAGCCCCGGTGGAAGACGTTTTTCCACCGGGGCACACTAATTTTTATGACTGTGTTATCATTTATCCCGTGCCGCTTGCGTTCCGCCACGGTTTTTATGCTACAATAGCGTTACTTGAAAGGTCGTATCCTTAGTAAAAAACGGTGAATGACTAATTATTCTAATTTCTAAACCCATTAGTCATTAGGTCAATTAGAAATTTGTCATTGTGTTCACTATGATTACCATCTACAGCACTCCCACTTGCGTATATTGCAAAATGGCAAAGCAATTTCTGGGGGAACATAAAATTGCCTATACGGAAAAAGACGTTGCCTCCGACGCGGCGGCGCGCGAAGAAATGGTGAAGAAGTCGGGCCAGCTCGGCGTGCCGGTCATTGATATAGACGGGCAGATCATTGTCGGATTTGACCGCGAAAAGATCAGCGAATTGCTTCACGTATCATCGTAAAACTCGTTTCAAGATTTTATCTGTCATTCTCCGGTTTAGCCGGAGAATCCAGGGAAAACAAAATACTGGATTCCCGCCTTCGCGGGAATGACATGGACGGGAATGACAAATATGAAATTTCTTGTAAAAAACGACGAATTCGGCCCCGAATACGTCGTAAGAGTATACGACCGGAAAACCGGCATGCGCGGCGTGCTGGTGATTGACAATACCGCGCTCGGGCCCGGCAAAGGCGGCATCCGCATGACGCCGGATATCACCGAAGAAGAGGTCTACCGCCTTGCGCGCACGATGACGTGGAAAAACGCGCTTGCGGGTATTCCTTTCGGAGGAGCAAAGTCGGGCGTCGTATTGCCGAAAGGGACTTCACCCGAAAAGAAAAAAGAATTGCTCCAGGCGTTCGCAAAGAAAATCATGCCGTTTCTGCCGAAAAAATACATCGGCGGGCCAGATGTCAACACCGGCGAGCGCGAAATGCAGTGGATCGTTGAGGCAACGGGAAGTTGGCGCTCCGTTACGGGAAAACCGGCGAATCTCTGCATGGTCTCGTTCGGCAAGAAAGGGGAAAAGTGCGGGATTCCACACGAGTTCGGGAGCACGGGTTTCGGCGTCGCGCACGCGGCAAAAGTTGCGGCGGAGCTTTCGCGCATCCCCATCAAAGGCGCTACGGTTGCTATACACGGGTTCGGCAATGTGGGTACCTTCGCATATAAATTTTTGACCGAAATGGGCGCGAAAGTGGTCGCGATCGCGAATCACGAAGGAGCGCTTTATGCAAAAAACGGTTTTGATAAGAAACAGCTTACGCGCATGATAGATGCGCGCGCGCCTCTTTTAAACTATAAGGGCGCGAAAAAAATCTCGAGTGAGGCGTTTTGGAGCGTGCCGGTGGACATCCTTATTCCCGCCTCGGTGACGGACGTTATTCACGAGGGGAATAAAAAGCACATCCGCGCGAAAATTATCGTGGAAGGGGGCAATATCCCCATGCGCGAGCCGATTGAGAACGAGTTCTGGAAAAAGGGTATAATCATTGTGCCCGATTTCGTGGCAAATGCGGGCGGCGTCATTTCGTCATACGCCGAATACCGCGGATATAATCCGAAGCGGATGTTTGAGCTTGTGGAGAAAAGAATTGTGTCGGCAACGCGCACCGTGCTTGTGCGGGCGATGAAAACCAAAAAGAATCCGCGCGCTGTCGCGATGGAGATCGCGAAAGAGCGCGTCAGGGAACGAATGAAATGAAAAAATATGCGTGAAGCAATTGAAAATTTTTCCCGCCAGCTTGCGTATGTTCCTGAAGTCGTACATAGGGAAAAGCTTTTGCCGTTCTTCCGCGTCGCGGTGATGGGAATGGGCGGCTCGCGGTGGCCGGCATACCTTATCAGAAACGAGGTGTCCGGATTTCCCATAACGCTTCACAACGACTACGGGCTTCCGCAAATCCCGGAACGGGACGAGCAGGAAACGCTTTTCGTCGCATGCTCGTATTCGGGGGACACCGAAGAGGTGTTAAGCGGGTTTGAAGCGGCAATCAAGGAAAAATTGAATGTAGCGGTGATTGCCGCGGGAGGAACGCTTATCGCCCGCGCGAAAGAGCTTGGCATTCCCTATGTGGAATTGCCCGATATGAACCTCCAGCCGAGGATGGCGACAGGACTCCTTGTAAAGGCGCTCCTTGCGGTTATGGGAAAGAACGAAGAGCTTGAAAAGATCTCCTCGCTCGCGACGGCGTTCAATCCGCTTCGCTATGAACCGGCGGGAAAGGAACTCGCTATGCAACTTAAGAATCTTGTGCCTGTCGTGTATGCGTCGCGGAATAACGAAGCGCTTGCCTATGTGTGGAAAATAAAATTCAACGAGACGGGGAAAATTCCGGCGTTTTGCAATGTCGTTCCCGAACTCAATCACAACGAGATGACGGGGTTTGACCGGATAGACGCCACAAAAGAGCTCTCCGCGCGATTTTCGTTCGTATTTCTTGAGGACGAAGCCGACGACCCGCGCATCAAAAACCGCATGAAGGTGCTTGCGTCGCTTTATGAGAAGCGCGGATTGCCGGTCCGCGCGGTGCCGCTTGAGGGAGTAACGGTATATGAAAAAATGTTCGGCTCTCTCGTTCTTGCGGACTGGACAGCTTACGCGCTTGCGGAGATGTACGGCACGGAACCCGAGCAGGTCCCGATGGTGGAAGAATTCAAAAAGCTTATTAAATAATATCGCATGACTATAGACGAATTTAAAAAGGTGGAGCTTCGCGTGGCAAAAGTCATTTCGGCGGAGCGCGTGGAAGGCTCGGAAAAACTGGTGAAGCTGCAAATTGATTGCGGTGATAAAGATGCGGCAATCCTGCCTGCCGGCAGGCAGGTAGTCGCCGGCATCGGCAAGGCATATTCGCCGGAAGAGCTTGTGGGCAAGAAAATTATCATTGTCGCGAATCTTGAACCGCGCGTATTCAAGATCGCTCCCGAACTTGAACTTACAAGCAACGGCATGCTCCTTGCGGCGACGGAAGAAGGCGGCGCTCCGGTTTTGCTCACGGTGGAAAAAGAAGTGGCGCCGGGAAGTAGTATTTCATAACATCATACAAACATTCTCAAGTATGTTGATATGATGTAAGACGTTGCATGAGATGAGATTCTTGCGATATACTTCCTTTGTCGCTAAAACCTATAAACTAACAGCTAAAAGCTATCCTCTATGAATACTCCAGCTAAGATCGGCGTGTTTGTGGTATTGGGCGCTCTCATTGTGTGGGCGGGAGTGTCGTATAACAAAAAAATAGACTGGCAAGCGGAAGAAGGCGCACGGCAGGCAAAAACGGTCGCGGAAGAACAGGATAAAAAACTTATGGAACAACTTATTATTGAAGACAAGGTGGTAGGAACGGGGCAGGAGGTGAAAAAAGGGGACACGGTTTCGGTCCATTACACGGGAACATTCACTGATGGAAAAGTATTTGACAGCTCAAAGCCGAGCAATCAGCCCCTTGAGTTCACGGTTGGCGGGGAACGGGTCATCAAGGGGTGGGACTTGGGGCTTGTCGGCATGAAAGTGGGCGGTACGCGCAACCTCACGATTCCACCGGAGCTTGCCTATGGCGCTTCGGGAAACGCAGTGATTCCTCCGAATTCAACGCTGAAATTCGAAGTGGAGCTTTTGGGAATCAAGTAGTTCTGTCTATTCGCATTATTACCCCCCTGATTCGCATTATTTGCGATTACTCTTGTGTTTGAACTCGTCCATAAAGACACGCGTTCCCGCGCCCGCATCGGACGCATCACCACTCCGCACGGCGTCATAGAAACGCCGAGTTATGTCATCGTGGGCACGGACGCCGCGGTGCGGTGCCTTGAGCCGGAAGATATTCCGAAAACGAACACGCAGGCGATCATCGCGAACACGTACCATTTGTGGCGCTCGCTCGGAGACGAAGGGCTTGCCAACTTCCCCGGCGTACACAAAGAAATGCAGTGGAACGGGCCGATTATGACCGATTCGGGCGGGTTCCAGGTCTTTAGCATGGGTGCGTCGCGCGAACACGGGGTGGGGAAAAAACCGCAAATTGCTGATCGCAAATCGCTGATCGCTGACGAACCCGTTGAAAAAGGGGTGGTGCGCGTGACGGAATCGGGAGTGTATTTTGACGATCCCTCGACAAGCTCGGGAAATAATAATGGAGAAGAGGTATATCTTGACGCCGAACTCTCCATGAAGATACAGGAACAGCTTGATGCGGATATTGTTTTCGCGTTTGACGAGCCGAGCTCTCCGCTTCACGACAAGGAATATACAAGAGATGCGATGGAACGCACGCACCGGTGGGCAGTGCGCTCACTTGAAGCAAAAACCTCTTTGCAAAAAATATACGGCATTGTACAGGGGGGAACGTTTGAGGATTTGCGCAAGGAAAGCGCGGAATATATCGGCGCGCTCCCGTTTGACGGCATCGGCATCGGGGGCTCTTTCGGCAGTTCGTTCGGAAGCTCAACCGAGAACACGCTTAAGGAGCTTGAATGGACCATTCCGTTTCTGCCGGAGCGCAAACCGCGCCACTTGCTCGGCATGGGAAAAATCGCGGACTTATTCTACGGCGTGGAAGCGGGGATTGATACGTTTGACTGCGTCATTCCCACGCGCGAAGCGCGCCACAAGTCGCTTTGGACCTCGCGCGGGCGGATGGACATCGGCAAAGGCGTGCACGGAACCGACGGAGGGGTTATCGCGGAGGATTGCGGCTGTCCCGTATGCGCGGACTTGCGCGTGGAGCGGCGCGAGCTTCACCAGATGTTTAAAATAAAAAATCCCGAGGCGGGACGTTTGGCAACGATACACAATGTCTATTTTTTCAACGACTTGATGTCTCAAATGCGGGATGCGTTGCGGGAGGGCCGTTTCGGAGAATTCAAGGGGGAATATCTAGGGCGTTTGGCGAAATAATAAAGTACGCGTCCCCCGTGCGTGCGTCGTTGCACGGGGGACGGAGTCGAACGGCGGG
>MHLB01000027.1:15850-16323 GCA_001818895.1 Candidatus Liptonbacteria bacterium RIFCSPLOWO2_01_FULL_53_13 | reverse complement strand
CGCTTCAGCGTCCGCGCCGCCTCCAAGCCGCGCGGTTATGCCAGCGTCCGTGCTGCGCCCTTAGATGATCCAGACTCTCCGAAATCGAGCTGTCTCCCTCGGGCGGCGATACGTCAACCGCACCGCCCGGCACGACGCTCATCTCTCTCGCGAGATTCGCATGCTGGTCCACGCCTGGCGTAGCCACCCCAGCCGGCTCGGGAGGCGACTCGAAACGGGCCGCCCCGAACAGTTCCGACGGGAGACTCGACACTGCCTCACCATCCTTTCCTCGCGCGAGCGACGGACTTTTCCCGCGCGAATGCCTCCATGATTATACCATAACGTCGTTCCAATCCGCGCAATCTGCTACAATATACCCATGCACAAGAGAAAGGTCGCCGTATTTGATATTGACGGCACGATTTTCCGCTCCAGCTTGCTCATAGAACTTGTGGAACAGCTTGTCCGCGACGGTGTGTTTCCGAAAAACT
>MHLB01000027.1:9230-15820 GCA_001818895.1 Candidatus Liptonbacteria bacterium RIFCSPLOWO2_01_FULL_53_13 | reverse complement strand
TCGGCGCGGTGGTGAGCGCATTTGACCGGCACCTGAAAGGCGCGCGCGAAGGGGATGTGCTCCGCGCCATCGGGCGCGTCCATCGCGTTCATCAAAATCGCGTCTACCGCTTCACGCGCGACCTGGTCCGCTCGCTCAAACGGAAAAAATATTTCCTTCTCGCCATTTCGCACTCGCCGAAATACGTACTTGAAGGGTTCGCTAAAAAGCTCGGGTTTGATAAGGTGTATGGAAGATTTCTGGAGCTGGATGCGGAAAAACGGTTTACCGGAAAAACGCTCCATCTTGACCTTATTCTTGATAAGGCAAAAGTGTTGAAGCGGGCGGTGGAAAAAGAAAATCTCACGCTTCAAGGGTCTGTCGGAGTGGGGGATACTGAATCCGACATTCCGTTCCTGAAGCTTGTGGCGCGCCCCATTTGTTTTAATCCGAACTCGGCGCTCTATCGGGCCGCACGGCGCAATAAGTGGGAAGTGGTCGTTGAACGAAAAGACGTTATTTATAAGATGTGATGCCCACTCCACCGCCACCTCCCCTCTTTTACCATGAGCAACGTCGAATGCTAAGAGGGGAGGGCAGGGAGGGGTGATTCGCAATCATTTCCATGAACAGCAAAAAACTTATACAGCGAAAGGCGCGCGCGAAGGAGATTTCTAAGATCTTAAAGAAACTTTTTCCGAAAGCGAAGATAATGCTCCGCTATTCCAATAACTGGGAGCTTCTGGTCGCGGTACAGCTTTCCGCGCAGTGCACCGACAAGAAGGTGAATGAGGTAACCCCCGCGCTTTTCAAAAAATACCGCGCACTTGACGACTATGTCCGCGCCGACCGGAAAGAGTTTGAAAAAGCCATCTATCAGACCGGGTTCTACCGCAACAAGTCAAGGAATATCCTCTCCGCCGCGAAGGTGATAAAAGAGAAATTCCACGGGAAACTGCCGCGCACGATGGCGGAAATGATCACGATTCCCGGCGTTGGGCGCAAATCCGCGAACGTCATTCTCGGAAATGCCTATGGCATCGTGGAAGGAATCGCGGTGGACACACACGTGAAACGGCTATCACGCGTGTTAGCCCTTTCCGACCATACTACCCCGGAGAAAATTGAACGCGACCTTATGGCAATCATCCCGAGAAAGGATTGGTTCGCAACGACCTACCGGCTTATTGAATACGGGCGGAAATACTGCCCCGCGCGGCCACATAATCACTTGCGATGCCCGTTGGCAAAATATACGCGACAGAACTAATGTAGGTTTGGCTATTTGCCCCGTACCGAACTTTGTTCTGGTTCGGGGCCCGCACACACGCGCACGAAAAGTGCCCGCTTCACAAATTTTCTGCCTAGTGTTATAATAAGCTCATGAACATAGACAGGTGGAAATTTGGACCACAAGACGGCGAAGGCGGTTCTGCTTCTCCCGAAGAAGAAGCGCGACGGAATCGTGCGCGTGCGGAAAAAGAATGGAGAGAAAAAATAGAGATTGGAGTAAAAACCAAACGGAGCGATGAACATCCGGAATATAATGGAGATGTTGCGTTTATAAATCGTGATATCGGGGCATTCGGGGTGCTTGATGGTTTCGGGAAGGATCGCGCGAGCGAGATTGCTGCAACAATAGCGAAGGATGCGATTGAAGAAATACTACGGACGCACGATTCTCCGACAGACTCTCAAGAGACAAACGAAGCCGTTCGTCTTGCTAAGACAGAGGAGGTCATTCGTCTTGCTCTCCGTGGCGCCGATCGGGCGATTCGCGATCGTTCGCGCAAACCGGAAACTCATAGGATGTACGTAGCTGTCGCAATCGTTAAGTTGTGGAAAACCGAGTCGGGAGAAATAAAGGGGATTCTGGGAGATATTGGGAATTGCAGGGTTCAAGCATTGAGAAAAAATAGCAATGGCGCGCTTGATGTGCTTTCTGAAAATTATCTTATAAGGCATTTTGATGACGAAGGTAATGAATCGTCTAACTCTTCTCATGAGTTCAAACATGCGCTTGGCATGGGCAAACCGGAAGAGATTTCCCTTGATATTATAGAACTTAGTTTCCAAGACGGTGATCAGCTTTTGATCACTTCAAACGGCGTTCATGAAAACCTATCCCCTGAACAAATAATAGAAATTATGGAACGCGCTTCCTCCGGACAGGATTGTGCAGATGCACTTATTCAACTTTCTCACGAGCATCGCAAATTTGACGACGACATGACCGTGGTGGTCGTAAAATTATAAAACGCCCTGGGGGGCGCAAAAGGGGTGTGGAGGTTCTCGGAGCGGATGCATCTGTGACATGTGACACCCCGAGAACCTCCAGTACGGCTACTTCTCGCTCACGCGCCGATCTCGGCCCGTGTCGGTTCCTTGCCGACGGGAACGAAAGCGGGGACCCGGCTCTTGCTGCGTGCAGCCTCCTGGCAGATGCTGCTGTCGTTGCAGAAGAAGATCCCGAGGACTTCGAGAACCTTGCTACCCTTCGGCAACGGCTTGCCGCAACATCCGCACGATTCGCTCCCCGACGCGGTGACTGTCGGGATCTGATGTACGTGAACCATTTGTCTTTACCTCTCAAGCTCGAGTTAGGGTCTACGGCGCGTGATGATGTAAATCCCTGTTGAGGTTCTGGTTGGGAAATATAACATTGGATTTATTGATGTGTCAACCCCGCCTGTGGATATTCCCATAAGCTCTATTTTGTGCCATACTAGAGGCGTCGTAATAATATAAAAACATATGAACCAAAAAATTAAAGATGCGTTGGGCGTCGCGATTGTGATCGCGGTGCTCCTGTTCGGATACGCGGCGGTGAAATACGTCGGCACTTATGCGCGTTCCAGCGAAGGGGGATACCGGAGCTTCAGCGTCTCCGGAGAGGGAAAAGTCGTTGCCATTCCCGATGTGGCGCAATTCTCGTTTACGGTGCTGACCGAGGGAGGGAAAGACATCGGCAAGCTTCAGACCGAGAATACCGAGAAGACGAATAAAGCGATTGCGTTTCTGAAATCAAAAGGGGTGGATGCGAAAGACATCAAAACCGAAAGTTATAATGTGAGTCCCCGCTACCAATACTATAATTGCGGAACGCCGGTCTTCAGCTCGGGCGAGGTACAACCTTGTCCGCCCGCTTCCATCGTGGGATACACGATTACCCAGTCGGTTGCCGTCAAGGTTCGCGATTTTGCAAAGATAGGGGACATTATGGCGGGCGTAGTGGATAACGGCGCAAACCAGGTAGGCACGCTCAACTTCACGATTGACGACCCGACGAAGGTGCGAAGCGAGGCGCGCGCGGAAGCGATTGCCAAGGCGCGCGAGAGCGCGAAAGCGGTGGCAAAAGCGAGCGGGTTCTCGCTCGGCCGTTTGCTCTTTGTGGACGAATACAATTATCCCCAGGCCTACTCCGAATACGGCAAGGGAGGGGATTCCGCGATGGGCATGGCAGTAAGCTCCGTGGCGCCAAGAACACCCTCACCGGCGATTGAGCCCGGCTCAAAAGACGTAACCGTGACCGTCACCCTGAGATACGAGATACGCTAGTCATGAGCGACATTAAAAAACTTACCAGCCTTATCCTTAAATTCCGCAAGGAGCGCGATTGGAAACAATTCCATACGCCCAAAGATATGGCGCTTTCGCTTATGCTTGAAGCGGCGGAAGTATCGGAACATTTTCAGTGGAAAAACGATAAAGAAATCGGCCATCATCTGCGCGTTCACAAGGAAGATATCTGTGACGAACTTGCGGACGTGCTTTTTTGGGTACTTGTGATGAGCCACGACTTCAAGATCAACATCGCGGAAGCGTTCAGAGAAAAGATGAAAAAGAACGCAAAAAAATATCCTGCCGACAAAGTGAAAGGAAAACATCTGAAATACACCGAATACGCCGAACGCGCAAAGTAGCGAATTCTTCTGTTATTTCTTCGTTTTTGCGGAAGGCTTTTTTTTAAGCGCATCCGAATACTTGAGGATCGTCTTTGAGTATGCCGTCCCTCCGCCATAATACTTTGCGAGCGCCTTCTTTTTATCCACCTGCCATCCGTGCTCTTTCAGGAAGTTTGCGGTGCTCGCGATGGAATCTTCCGCGTCAAACGGGTCAATGATGCCGTTCTTGTCGCCGTCCACGCCCCATTCAATGACCGAATGGGGAAGAAACTGTGAAAGCCCGAATGCGCCCGCATACGAGCCCTTGATGGAAAAACAATCTGTTTTGGTCTGGTAGCAGTACTTGGCAAGCGCGACGAGGTTCGCCGCATCCCATTTCCATTCCTTCGCGGAGTCCAGCGCAAGCCCTGTGTAAAACACGTTGAATACCGTGGTACTCCCAAGGAACTTTCCGAAGTTGCTCTCCACGCGGATAATCGCCGCAATGTCTTCTTTGGGAACGCCGTATTCTTTCTCAACGCTTTCAAGCGCTTTCTTATTTTCTTCAATGAATTTCTTGCCTTGTTCAACGGAAGAAATCGCAAGAATGTTCGCGCCGAGCTTCACGAAGTCCACGGATATTTTTTTCTTTACCGTCGCGGGGGCATACACCTTGAGACGCTTATCGGAAAAAAGTGAATTGACATACGTTGTGGGAATCTTTGCAGAGGCCAGTTCTTTTTTCACGTATGTCACGCGGCTTTGAGGAACCGCGACTGCGGCAACTGCGATTAAAACTCCGAAAAACGGATTCATATGATGTATCATATCAGCTACGGAACGAAAATGCTATAATGCGGACATGGGACGACAGGCGCTCGGCATTATGTTCGGCATCGCAATCATTCTTATTGTGTGTTTTTGGTTCTACGGCACAAGATAACGCCTCGCTATGGAAAAAATAATCCTTACGACAACCGATTCCGCTACTATTGCCGGGAATTACTATCCCGGAAACGCTCCGCGCGGCGTGCTGCTTGTCCACATGATGCCCGCGACAAAGGAATCATGGGGCGAATTTGCGCCCCGGCTCGCGGAAAAGGGCTACCACGCGCTTGCGATTGACCTGCGCGGGCACGGGGATTCCGCCAGCGGACCGGATGGATATCAAAATCTCCACGATGCCGACCATCAGAAAAGCATTCTGGATGTGGAGGCGGGGATGGCGTTCCTGCGGACAAAGAACATATCTGAAGGAGATATCGCGCTCGTGGGCGCATCCATCGGAGCGAATCTTTCGCTTCAGTATCTTGCCGCGCACCCCGGCGTGAAAACCGCGGTGCTTCTCTCCGCCGGACTCAATTACTACGGGATTGAGACCCTGCCGCTTGCACAGGCGCTCCGCCAGGGACAGCGGCTTCTGCTTGCCGCGTCGGAAGACGATATGCGGCGGAGCGGAAGCAACTGCGCCGCGATGGCAACGAAAATCTATGAACATACTGCGAGTGACGCGGAGAAAAAGCTTATCACATACCATCATGCCGGCCACGGCACCGATATGTTCGGAAAAGAATCGCCCGACCTTGCGGAAGAAATCCTTGCATGGCTTCGTTAAACCGTGCGGCAATTCGCCGCTTTCAACGGGAAATATGGCAACATTACCGCGCGCACGGGCGCAATTTGCCATGGCGCAATACGCGCAATCCCTATCGCATCCTTGTCTCGGAGATAATGCTCCAGCAAACGCAGGTTTCGCGGGTACTTTTATATTATCCAACGTTCCTCGGGCGGTTCCCGGACTTCCGCGCACTTGCGCGCGCGCCGATGAGAGAGGTGCTCTCTGCGTGGCAGGGGCTCGGATACAACCGGCGGGCACTCGCGCTTAAAAAGATAGCTGAGGCGGTCGTCTTGCGCCACGGTGGAAAACTTCCCAAAGACCGCGAATCGCTTCTTGCGCTTCCCGGCATAGGCCAGAGCACCGCGGGCGCGGTTCTCGCGTTCGCATATCACATCCCCGCGCCATTCATTGAAACGAATATCCGGCGCGTATTTCTTCATTTCTTCTTTCCGAACGGAAAAAAAGTAGGGGATAACGCAATTTTCCCCCTCGTAGAACAGACCGCTGACCGTAAAAATCTCCGCGAGTGGTACTACGCGCTTATGGACTATGGCGCAATGCTCGCCCGGGTCGCAGGAGGGAACCCGAACCGAAAAAGCAGGCACTATAAAGTTCAATCAAAATTCAATGGCTCCAACCGGCAACTGCGTGGAAAAATATTAGAATTGCTGATTACTAAAACATCACTTACACCACTCGCAATTGCACGGCTCGTCGGCGAATCCAATCTCCAGATAGTGCAAGTTCTCGCTCAATTACAGAAAGAGGGATTTATCGTAAAGCGAAATCATTCTTTCGCCATCGGACGCTAGCGATACGATCGCCCGCTATGAGGCCTCATAGCGAATGATGCTTCGTCAAAAAACGGGCATCCTTCCATATTTGGTGCGACGGTAAAATTTGGGTTCGCGCCGTTGGTGCCTTTTCTCAATCCATGCCTGAATACGCGCCTGTTTCTGTGCTTTTGCTTTTTCCCAATTGCTGGCGTAGCTCTGCGCCAAAAATGCTTTTTTAATTGAGCTTATGGTTTGCGGTGCAAGCCATAATTCACGTCCGATGTCACGATAACGAGCGCCATTCCGGAGCCGGGCCATCGCCAGCGGATCGCT
>MHLB01000027.1:2153-9202 GCA_001818895.1 Candidatus Liptonbacteria bacterium RIFCSPLOWO2_01_FULL_53_13 | reverse complement strand
ATCGCTTTATCATGAATTGCCGTTCAGGCGCGCTCATAACGGATTCCAAAACGATTTTCAGGGTTTTTGCATCAAGTTTCGCAAACCACTCGAGTAACTCATGCCATACTTCCACCTCCCATTCCTTGCGAGTTTTGAAATCTCCAACGCGAGGGATATTCGGAAATTCAACATTATTCATATTCACCTTTCAAGTATAGCATAAAATAACTGCTATGAGACCTCATAGCAGTTATTGGCAATGGTGCCTTGCGCGTATATCGTATGTGCAGATGAGCGTGATTTGCGCCCGCTATGAGGCCTCATAGCGGGCGGCTTGGTTTGCGGGTAAATGTGGTAAAATGGCGACATGGAACGTGTGCTCCGTGCGTGCCAAAACTGTGCGAAAAAGTTCCCGGTTGAACCAGACGATTTCTCGTTCTACGAGAAACTGCAGGTGCCTCCGCCGACCTTTTGCCCGGAGTGCCGGATGATTCGGCGGTTTGCATGGCGGAACGAACGGCATCTGTTTCGGAGAAAAGACAGCGAGGGGAAAACCCAATTCTGCGGCCTTCACGAGGAGATACCGGCGACGGTCTACGATCTTGATTTTTGGAACTCCGACGGATGGGATCCGATGGCATACGGGAGAGATTACGATTTTTCCCGCCCGTTCTTTGAGCAGTTCAAAGAATTTCTGTACGCGGTGCCGTGGCCGGCAAAAAGCATCGTGCGCATGGTGAACTCCGAGTACTGCGACCAAAACAGCGACGCGAAAAATGCGTACCTTTGTTTCAATGGAAGCGGAGTGGAAAATTCCGCATACATCGTGAGCGGCATAGAAGTGAAAGAAAGCTTTGACCTTTACGAGGCGCGCCACACCGAACTTTCTTATGAAAGTTATATGGCGGACGAGTCGCACCGCGTGTTGTTCTCGGTAAACTGCGAGGAATGTTCCGACGTCCGGTTCTCAAAAAATCTGATGGGGTGCATGAATTGCTTCGGATGCGTGAATCTGCGGAACAAGTCCTACTACATATTCAACGAACCGTATTCCAAAGAAGCGTACGCCGAATACCTTGCACAGTTTGATTTCGGCTCATACCGCACGATCGCGGAACTGAAGAAAAAGGCGCACGCCTTCTGGCTCGGATTCCCTATGCGTTATACCCTCGCCATTAAATGTACGAATTCCACCGGAGAGCATATTGAGCGGTCAAAAAATCTTAAGGAGTGCTATTCCGTCCATGAGGGTGAGAACCTTGCCTATAGCCAATTCATGGATCCTCCGGTGAGCAATTCTTATGATTATACGAATTGGGGATTGAGCTCTTCGCAAATGTATGAATCGATAACCTGCGGAGAGGAGTGCGATAGCGTGAAGTTCTCCTGGGCGTCGTGGCCCGCGTGCAGGAACATAGAATATTGCGCCTTTTGCCGCTCTTCGGAAGATTGTTTCGCCTGCGTGGGGCTCAAGAAAAAGAAATATTGCATTTTCAACAAGCAATACACGAAAGAGGAATATAAGGAACTGCGAGCAAAGATCATCGCGCATATGAATGAGAGACCGTACGTACGAGAGGTGAGAAATGAGAAAGGAGAAATGAGGAAGATGGAGTATCGATACGGGGAATTTTTCCCGCCGGAGTTTTCGCCTTACGCGTATAACGAGACGCTCGCGCAGGACTTTTTCCCGCTCACCAAAGCCGAAGCGGAAGCAAAAAACTTCCTCTGGCGCGAACCGGAGGCGCGCAAATATGAAACCACGGTGGATGCAAGAAATCTGTCCGATAACATTAAGAATGCGCCCAATGAAATTCTCAAAGAAATCATCAAGTGCGAAAAATGCAGTAAGCCGTACCGCATCATTGAAATGGAACTGCAATTTTATCGGCATGTGCATCTTCCGCTTCCGCACCTCTGCCCGAATTGCCGGTTCATGGAACGGTTCAAATTCGTGAATCCGCCGAAGTTTTGGCATGGGAAGTGTGAATGCGGAGGGAAAACTAGCAACTCACAACCGACAACTAACAACGGGGATTCAGGTAGTAAATCGTCAGTCGTAAGTCGCAAGTCACAGTATGTAAATACCGCCGTCCATTCTCACGGCGCAGAGCCCTGCCCGAATGAATTTGAAACCTCGTATGCGCCCGGACGGACGGAGATCATCTACTGCGAACAATGCTACCAAGCGGAAGTTGCATAGAATATGCATCCTCTCGCGCTGCGAAGCAGTGTTATGATGTACTAGTACATCATAACACGAGCGGAAGGCAACTTGAGGAAAAATATGTTACAATTCCGCAAAACCATGGGCAAAGTTTTTGATATCCTTAAAGAGACGGGGGCGGTAATCACGAACAGCCACATTGTGCTTACTTCGGGCAAACACACCTCGGCATACATTAATAAGGACGCGCTTTACCCACACACGGAAGAAACTTCGGAGGTATGCCTTGCCCTTGCCGAGAAAGTGAAGGATTTGGACATTGATGTGGTGGCGGGGCCCGCTTTGGGCGGGATTATCCTATCCCAATGGACCGCGCACCATCTCTCGGCGCTCAAAGAGAAGGAAGTGTTCGGGGTGTACACCGAAAAAACGCCCGAGGGCGGGCAAGCGTTTACGCGCGGATATGACAAGTTCGTGGCGGGAAAAAATGTATTGGTGGTTGAAGATCTCACCACTACCGGAGGGAGCGCGAAAAAAGTGGCGGATGCGGTGATATCGGCCGGCGGAAACGTCGCAGGGGTATGCGTGATGCTGAATCGCAATCCGGAGGAAGTAACTTCGGAATATTTCGGAGCTCCGTTTTTCCCGATGGAGACCCTTAAGGTTGAAGATTATGAGGAAAAAGATTGCCCGTTGTGCAAGTCAGGAGTTCCGATAAATACGACGGTGGGGCACGGGAAGAAATATCTCGCCGCCAAAGCCAATGAGAAAATATAATATCGGCGTTTTCGGCTCGGCTGTGGACGCCTCGAAAAGTGTCACGAAAAGCGCAGTGCTTATCGGGAAAGAGCTCGCCCGTTTCAAATGCACCATTATTACCGGAGCGTGCGCTGGATTGCCGTATGTTGCTGCGGTTGCCGCGCATAACGCAGGCGGGAAGATCATCGGTTTTTCGCCAGCAAGGGGTTTCGGGGAGCAAGCCGAAACTTCTCCGAGAAACGATAATGCGATGTATCACAAACTTGTCTACACGCCGAAAAACTTTCCATTTTCCAACAATTTGAACGCGAGCCGAAAATATCGGAACGTGCTCTCTACGGCAACCTGTGATGCGGGCATCATTATTTCCGGCCGATGGGGAACGCTGAACGAATTTACAAATCTCTACGATATGGGTAAAGTGATCGGGGTGCTTGCCGGAAGCGGGGGAGTCGCCGATGAACTGCCGAAACTTCTCGCAAAAATTTCCAAGCAGAGCAAAGCGAAAGTTATCTTTAATAAATCGCCAAAAAAGCTTGTTTCGCTGGTTATCAATGAATTGAAAAAACAACGCAGATGAATAAATATGATACCCGAGTTGAAAAGGTAAATTCCTTGCTGTGCGTCGGGCTTGACCCTGATATGGCGAAGATACCGGAACGATTCCATTCTCTGGAATTTCCGCTTTTTGAGTTCAATAAATATATTATTGATGCAACTGCTGAATTCGTTTCAGCTTTCAAGCCCAACATTGCGTTCTACGAAGTGCGCGGAGCCAAGGGCATACAAGAACTCGAGATGACGATACGGTATATCCAGACGAATCATCCAGATATATTCACCATTTGCGATGCAAAGCGAGGCGATGTCGCGAATACGAATGAACAATATGTCGCCGAGATATTTGATGCGTTCGGATTTGACGCAACAACGGTACAGCCCTATTTTGGCAAAGAATCACTTATTCCATTTTTGAAACACGCGGACAAAACAATCATAGTTCTTGTTAGAACATCAAATCCCGGCGCGAACGAACTGCAAGATCTGAATGTTGACGGAAAACCACTTTGGCAAATTGTCGCTGAAAAAGTGCGCGATTCGTGGAACGAAAACGGCAATTGCATGCTTATGGCGGGAGCGACCTATCCCGCTGAAATTAAAAAACTGCGGGACATTATGGATGAAATGACGTTCTTGATGCCCGGCGTGGGTAAGCAAGGCGGAAATCTTGAGGAGGCAATCCGCGCGGGGCTCAATTCCGGAAAGAAAGGCCTTATCGTGAACGCCTCGCGCAGTATCATCTATGCCGAAAATCCCGCCGAGGAAGCGAGGAAATTAAAAAATGATATTAATAGATACAGATAGATATTTATTGATACTTATTGTCTGACAACAATGAATATCTAAGAATATCTCAATATCTACCAGTATCGCATTCTATATTATGTACAAACTCCTCCGCCCTTTCCTTTTCGCGCTGGATAGCGAAACGATCCATAACGCCGCGATTAAGGCGGGGGAAATGGTAACGCGCGTAGGACTCGCCGACATCCTCGGCAAGCTATATGCATACGAAGATGCGCGCCTCCGCACGCGCGCATTCGGGATTGATTTTTCGAATCCGGTAGGGCTTGCCGCGGGATTTGATAAGGATGCCCGCCTCATCAATATGCTGCCCGCCCTTGGATTCGGATTTATTGAAATTGGCACGGTTACGGCACGGCCCCAGGCAGGGAATCCTCGCCCTCGGCTTTTCCGCATCACCAAAGACGGTGCCATTTTGAATCGGATGGGCTTTAACGGCGAAGGGGCGAAAGCAATGAGAAAACGCCTTTCCGCGCTGAAGAAAAAGATTCCCGTCGGCGTGAATATCGGAAAGAATAAAGACGTCCCGAATGAGCACGCAATAGAAAATTATTCGGAAAGTTTTTCAGCAATCGTTTCCTGTGCCGATTACATTACCGTAAACGTAAGCTCCCCGAATACGCCGGGGCTAAGAGCTTTGCAGGACAAAGAACCTCTTCTGGCGCTTCTCGCGCATCTCAAAAATTTAAACGGCAAGCTCGGCGCGCCGAAACCGATTCTCCTCAAAATCGCACCGGATCTTACCAATGATGCGCTTGATGATATTGTTGAAATCGTAGAGCGGACGAAACTGGACGGCATTATCGCAACCAACACCACCGTCTCCCGCGAAGGGCTTCGAACCGATTTGCGCGCGGTTGCCGCGCTCGGCGCGGGCGGCGTGAGCGGTAAACCCCTTCACAAACATTCCGTCGCGATCGTGAAATATCTTTACCGCAGGACTGAAGGAAAAGTGCCCATCGTGGGCGTTGGCGGCATATTCACGGCCGAAGATGCATATGAGATGATATGCGCGGGCGCTTCGCTTGTGCAAATCTACACCGGCATGATCTATGAAGGGCCGGGTCTTGTGAAACGAATCAAGCGGGGGCTTGTGGAACTCTTGAAGCGGGATGGATTTTCGAATATCGCGCAGGCGATTGGTTCAAAATCCAATTATTGCCCGAGCTTGTCGAGGGCTGACGGGTCGGACAAGCCCCTCGACTCCGTCCCGACCGAAAGCGTCGGGACTTCGCTCGGGGGATAAAACGTAAATGCTTACCATCCGCGGAAAACTCATCAACCACGACAGCGAGCGATACGGCGAAGTGTCCATTGACACCGACACGGGGCTTATCGCGAAGGTGGGCGAGCTGTCCGGCACAACCCCCGACATAGATGCGGGAGAAAATTTGGTTTTCCCCGGATTTGGCGATATCCATGTACACGCGCGCGAAGACGCGAGTGGAACGCACACGTATAAAGAGGATTTCCGCACCGCATCCGAAGCGGCGGTGAAAGGCGGCGTGACATTTTTCGCCGAAATGCCGAATAATCCAACGCCACCCATTGATGATGCGAGCTACGCCGAAAAAGAAAAACTTGCGGCAAAATCTTTGGTTCCGGTCGTGCTGTATGGACTTATAAATCCGGGGGTGAAGCCTCTTAGTCGTCGAGTGCCGTACAAATTTGTAATTGGCAAGTCATTTAGCCATCTTATATTCAATTCGTTTGAAGAAATGGAAAAAACTCTTTCCGGCTACAGAGGACAATCCGTCAGTTTCCATGCTGAAGATATGGCGATTCTTGAAAACAGTAAAAATGCACCTACGCATGAAACAAGAAGACCTCCGAAATCGGAGGATAAAGGAGTCGCTACTGCGATTGACCTCATTCGAAAAAACGGCCTAGAAGGAAAGATTTGCCATGTTTCAACTAGGGAAGCGATGATGCAGATTCGTGAAGCAAAGAAAGACGGAGTCGCAATAAGTGGCGAGGTTACGCCACATCATTTGTATTTTGATGAATCTGCGTTTACTGATGAAAATCACATATGGTTTCAGGTCAACCCGCCTATCCGTACGCGAGAAGACCGGATGGCGATGATTGAGGCCTTGCGGAATGGTGATATTGACTATCTTGCCACCGACCATGCGCCGCATTCAATTGAAGAAAAACAAAGGGGTATATCGGGCATACCGAATCTTGACACCTACGGCGCGTTTACAACGTGGCTTATGGCAAAATGCGATTTCACCCCGATGGATATCGCGCGCGTATGCGCATATAATCCGGGGCTATTTGTGAATCAATTCCTACCGGCGCGGTTCGGAAAGGGATTCGGAAGAATTGAAGCGGGATACGCAGGGTCGCTCACTATTATTGACCCCAATGCGCCACGCACCGTGCGAAGGGAAGACCTTAAAACGAAATGCGGCTGGTCGCCGTTTGAGGGGGTGGAATTTCCGGGGCGAGTTATGTATACTATTATCCAGGGGAAAATAACGAAAATTTCTAATTAACCTAATTTCTAAATGAATAAAAAGCCGGAACACGTATTGAGCATTTACCAGTTTCTGGATAAAAAGAAGCTTGCCGAAGTATTTCGCATTGCTTCCGAGATGGAAAAACGGGACAAGGCGGGCAAGCTCGGACGCCCGCTTGAAGGGAAAATCCTTGCGACGCTTTTTTATGAACCGAGCACGCGCACGCGGCTTTCGTTTGAGGCGGGAATGCTGAAACTGGGCGGCGGGGTGATCTCAACTCCAACCGCCTTAACATCTTCTTCTGCGGTGAA
>MHLB01000027.1:0-2139 GCA_001818895.1 Candidatus Liptonbacteria bacterium RIFCSPLOWO2_01_FULL_53_13 | reverse complement strand
GAGCGGCATCCACTTCTTCGGTTCCGGTAATTAACGCGGGCGACGGAGCGGGCGAGCATCCCACGCAAACTCTTTACGATGCGTATACCATTCTCAAAGAGCGCGGGGGATTGGATAATATGCATATTGCTCTTGCGGGAGACTTGCTTTACGGACGAGGAATCCATTCTCTCGTAATTCTTCTCTCCACTTTCCGAAACGTGACCATATATCTTGTCTCGCCGAAAGAATTGCGGTTGCCGGAAAAATACAAGAAAATCCTCCGCAGCAAGGGCGTTGCGTTTGAGGAATATACCGATATTCAAAAGATAGCCGCGAAAGCGGACGTATTCTACGTCACTCGCGTCCAAAAAGAGCGGTTCACTTCTGAAAAATTGTATAAAAAGGTGGCGCACTCGCTGATGTTTGACAAGTCGGTGCTCAAAAAATGCAAAAAGAATGCGGTCATTATGCATATTATGCCGAGAGTAGGCGAGCTCTCGCCCGAAATCGACAGCGACCCACGCGCCGCTTACTTCCGCCAGGCAAAGAACGGATTGTACGTGAGAATGGCGCTGCTCAAAATGCTAATTGGAAAGAAATGAGAGGTGAGACATGAGAGATGAGGTGTTGCAAACTTCCCTCATTTCTCCTTTCTCATATCTCATTTCTCTTGTATGCTTATCTCATGAATCTTTCCGCTAAAAAATGCGTCGCGTGCGAAGGGGGCATTCCTCCTCTTTCCGGCGAACTCTTGCAGAAATACTTCGCGGAGCTACATGCGACATGGGAACTGGTAAATGAAAAGAGTATTGGGCGCAAGTTTGAATTCAAAGACTTTAAGGAGGCAATGGCGTTCGTGAATAAAGTTGCGGACATTGCCGAGTCCGAAGGGCATCATCCGGACATCAAAATCTGGTATAATAAAGTGGAGCTTGAGCTTACGACGCACGCGCTCGGCGGACTCTCGGAAAATGATTTCATTTTGGCGGCTAAAGTCAATCAAGTAATCGCGAACAACGCGAATGGTGCAAAATAACGCGAATGAAATTTGATATAATCATATCAATCAAAAAACAGTCGGAAAAATAAATATTCGCGATATTTGCCTAAATTAGCGATATTCGCGATTACTCTTATGACCCACGAACTCCCGCCTCTCCCATACGCCTATAACGCCCTTGAGCCGTATATTGACGCGCGCACGATGGAAATCCACCACGGCAAGCATCATTTGGCGTATGTGACAAAACTGAACGAAATTGTTACGGGAACGTCCGTGCTTCACGGAAAATCCATTGAAGAGATCCTTGCCGACCTGAATGCGGTGCCGGAAGGTGCGCGCGCGCCGATACGCAATTTCGGCGGGGGACATTTCAATCATGCGTTTTTCTGGAAAGTGATGGCGGGTGAGGGAAGCGCAAGAGGGGAAGCCCGTGGAAAGCTTGCCGGGGCGCTTACGGCGCAATTCGGCGGATTCGCATCGTTCCGCGAACAGTTCACGAAAACCGCGAATAGCGTTTTCGGAAGCGGGTGGACATGGCTCGTCTCCGATAAAATGGGAAAGCTTTCCATTGTTTCCACGCTGAATCAGGACTGCCCGCTTTCTCTGGGGCTCGCGCCAGTTACGGTGCTCGACGAATGGGAGCATGCGTATTATTTAAGTTATCAGAACCGCCGGCCGGAATACGTGGAGGCGTTTTGGAACGTGGCGAACTGGGACCAGGCGGAAGAGAATTACCGCGAAGCGGTACAATGACTAATTTCTAATTGACCTAATTACTAATGGCTAAATTCTAATGGCTGACCACTACATTTGTACCGGAGGGTGCGGGGGAGTTTCAGACAAACCCGGGGTGTGCCAGGCGGAAACGTGCGCCAAGCACGGGCAACCGCTTGAGCTCTGCGGTTGCACGGACGGCAAGCATGACGACGTGTTTGAGAGAGGGGACAAAGAACTTCTCGTAGAATCAGAAAGTGAGAATGCTGCGCCCTAAATGATGAAGGATTACGGTTCTTGAACGCCCCGAAAGGGGCGTTTTTAGTTATGTAATACTATTGACAAATTAACAAATATAGAATATAATATAGAACGAAAATAAAGTGCGTGGCGGGTTGGGATGGCAGCACTTTCAAAATAGGTCTTCAACCATCCCAACC
>MHLB01000026.1 GCA_001818895.1 Candidatus Liptonbacteria bacterium RIFCSPLOWO2_01_FULL_53_13 | reverse complement strand
GGGGAGTCGCTCGCGGATTTTTTGGGAAAACAGAAGCGGATTTTCCCGCCTATCTTCTCCGCAATGGTTGAGGTGGGCGAGAGTACGGGCAACCTTGAGGATAACTTGAACTATCTCGCCGATTATTACGCCGACGAAGTGGATAATTCCCTGAAAGACCTGACCTCGCTTATGGAACCCTTGCTGATTCTCGTGATGGGCCTCGTGGTCGGCTTTGTCGCGCTTTCCATCATCACGCCGATTTATTCCATCACACAGGGCATAAGGCAGTAATCGCGAACAACGCGAATAGATAAATAGCCCCACCACCCTTTTTCCTTTGCGCCGAAACCTTTCTTTATATTCCCCGAGCTTGTTCCTTTCTCCTTATTCCCCGAGCTTGTCGAGGGGTGTATAATACTATCCATCCATGTGGAAATGGTACGTGTACATTCTCGAATGCGAGGATAAAAGCTACTACACGGGGATGACGTGGAAGCCGGACAACCGATGGACGCAACATTTAAGCGGGACGGGAAGCAAATATACCGGACGGCACAAACCGATTCGGGTTGCCTACCTTGAGGAGTACGAGAATCTCGAGCAGGCGCGAAGGAGAGAGAAACAAATCAAATCGTGGAGTCGGACGAAGAAAGAGAAGCTTATCAACGGAGAATGGGGAAAATGGTGATTTAAGGCAACCCCTCGACTTCGCTCGGGGAATAAAACAAATAAAAATCAATTCGCGTTGTTCGCGATTACTATGAGAAAAGGCATCAGTCTCATCGAGGTCATTCTCGCCATAGGCATCGTCGTAATGCTTTTCGGCGGAATTTACACCGCCTATATCGGTATCCTTGACGCGATACAGAACTCCGAGCTCCGCAATGCGGCGGCGGGCGTGCTGAATAGAAAAGTGGAAATCATCCGCAATTTGCCCTATGCCTCGGTGGGCGTTGTCGGGGGCATTCCCTCGGGCGTGCTTCCGGCGCAAGAAAATACTACTTCAACCATGGGCACGGCCTTTACGGTCAAGACCGTCGTAAGAAATATAGACGATCCGTTTGACGGCGTGCTGGGAGGCGCGCCGAACGATACCTCGCCGGCGGACTACAAGCTCGTGGAACTTGAAGTGAGCTGTCCCACCTGCATCCATTTCATCCCGCTCGTGCTTACGACGACCGCGTCCCCGAAAAATCTTGAAGGGCCTACGAGCGGCGGTTCGCTTTTTATTAATGTCTTTAACGCAGGGGGCCAGCCCGTGCAAGACGCAACCGTCCACATCACCAATGCGAGCGTCACCCCCGCGATAGACCTGACCGACACGACGAACGCAAACGGCGTCCTCCAGCTCGTCGGAGTTCCCACGAGTACGCAAGGGTATCGCCTTGAGGCGTCAAAACAGGGATATTCCTCCGAGCGGACTTACCCTATCGGAGGGCAGGGGAATCCGAACCCCGTGAAGCCCGACGCAAATGTCGCGGCGCAAACCATCACGGAAATCAGTTTCTCCATTGATACGGTGAGCACGATGCACATTGCGGCGAGGAATAATGTATGCGTTCCCATCGGAGGACAGGCGGTTTCCGTGAAGGGCGCGAAGCTTATCGGCACGAGCCCCAATGTGCTGAAATTTTCCACGAGTTCCGCGCTGGACGCGTCCGGAAACAAAACATACGGCAATCTTGAATGGGATACCTATACGGTTTCCGTAAGCACGAGCTCATATGCTCTCGCGGGAATATTTCCGCTCCAGCCCGTCACTCTGAACCCCGCAAGCGCCATTGACGCATTCTTTACGCTTGCGTCATCTTCCGTCAGGTCGCTTATGGTGGCCGTGAAAGACGCAGCGGCCGGTTCCGGCATCACGGGCGCCGCCGTTCAACTTTCCGCCGCAGGAGGATATTCAAAGACGCTCACGACCGGGCGTAGCGTTCTTACTCACACGGACTGGTCCGGCGGAGCATACCTTGACCAAAGCGGGATGGACGCGGAGAGCACCTCCGGAATACTCACGATGGCGGGACCGCCGTATAGCACCTCAACGACGGCGTGGCTCGTTTCGGAAACGTTTGACATCGGCGGCGCAAGTTCCACATTTTATACCGTTTCGTGGAGTCCGGCGAGCACGCCCGGAGGAACGAGCATGAAATTTCAGCTCGCATCCAACAACGACAATGCGACGTGGAATTATGTCGGCCCCGACGGCACCGGCGGAAGTTATTACACAACATCCGGCGCGCAAATTTCGGGAGGACACAGCGGCAACCGCTATCTCCGCTACAAAGTGTTTATGAGCACCACGGATGCGGGCGCAACTCCCTCACTTGACGATATTGAGATAGAATTCAACGGACCCTGCGTTCCGCCCGCGCATGCGTTTTTCGCGAACCTGGGCGCGGGCACCTACACGCTTACCGTGGATGCAGTCGGCTATCTGCAGGCGACGAGCTCGGTGGTCATCGGGGGCGGGTGGCAGGAGAAGAGCGTGTCGCTGACGCACTAGCGCACAATGACCAATTACTAATTACTAATGACTAAATTTTTAGAAATTAGAAATTCTACATTAGACATTGCGCGCGAGCGCGCTGGGTTTACTTTATTTGAGGTCCTTCTTGCCATCGGCATCTCCGCCGTCATTGTGCTTGCGGTGGGGAAGTTCAGCGATACGATTTCAGGCGTCGGCGTTCTCTTGAACAACAAACTGCAGACGAGCCAGGACTTGGAGCAGGCGTTCCAGGTGATTACCACCGACATTCGTTCCATCAGTCCTTCAAGCAACGGAGCGTACCCCATAGAAGCGGCAAGCACGAGCTCATTCGTATTTTTCAGCGACATCAACCGGGACGGGCTCTACGACCGCGTGCGGTATTTCCTCGCGACGAGCACGCTCCGCAAGGGCGTGGTGAAACCGTCGGGAAGCCCGCTCGGGTATCCGACCTCCACGGAAATCATCACCTCGGTTATTCCGAATATCGTCCCGGGAGGAAATTTGTTCCAGTACTACGGGGCCTCCGCCACGGGCACCGCGAATCCGCTTCCGTCTCCGATAGATGTTTCTTCGGTTCGCATTGTGAAAATGGCGCTCACTGCGGACACGAGCACGAGCACCTCCCCGAGGCCGACGACGATGGAAGCGACGATTACCATAAGGAATTTGAGGTCGAATTAGTAGAACTCGCATGAATGACAAAACAAGCAAAGCATTATTCCCCGAATGGAGCGTAGCGGAATTGAGGGGTTTCAATAAAACATCCCTCGACAGGCTCGGGAAATAATTTTTTGCATATTCATAAATAGTTCATATCCCGTAGTAAATAATATCTTGTATAATGAAAAACATCTATCGCAGACAAGGCCAATTATCAATATCACTCTTGGTGTTCTCCGCCGTTACCGTGATTATGGTAAGCGGGTTCGCATTGTGGGCGGGTTCGTTCCTGAATCTCTCGCTCCGCGATTTCAACAAGGCAAGCGCGTTTTCCATCTCGGAAGCGGGGATTGAATATTATCGCTGGCACCTCGCCCACGCGGCGAGCGATTTTCAGGACGGCACGGGGCACGCGGGCCCCTACGTGCACAACTATTACGACAAGGACGGGAATGTGATAGGCACGTTCACGCTTGATATCACGCCTCCGCCCATCGGTTCAACCATTGTGACGATACAAAGCACGGGAAAAGTGGCGGCGGACAGCTTCGTGACCAAAGCCATCAAGGTGAAGCTCGGAGTTCCTTCGCTTGCAAAATATTCCGTCGCGGCGAATGACAACATGCGGTTCGGCGCGGGCACGGAAGTGTTCGGCGAATTGATTTCCAACAAGGGAATCCGTTTTGACGCCATCGCGCACAATATCGTGAAAAGCGCGCTCCCTACGTACAGCGACCCCGATTCTCCCTACGACAACGCGTTCGGCGTGCATACGCACGATGCTCCCGCAGACCCCTCTCCTCCCGCGCCGATGCCTTCGCGCCCCGACGTGTTTATGGCGGGCAGGCAGGTTTCCGTGCCGGCGGTGGATTTCGTGGGTCTCACGCAAAAACTTTCCTCTCTCCGCGCGCTTGCGACCTCAAGCGGATTTTATGCGACGAGCTCGGGCGCCTACGGATTTGACCTCGTGTTCGGCGCGAGCAGTACGTACCAGGTGTACAAAGTAACCGCGCTTACCGATACGCCGAGAAGGTGCACCAATACCAACAACCAGACCGGATGGGGGACATGGAGCATTGGGACAGAAACGCCATGGAAGAGCGGAACGATTCCCGCAAACGGCATTTTCTTTTTTGAAGACCATGTATGGGCGCGGGGGCAGATTAACGGTTCGCGCGTGACGGTGGCGACGGGAAAGTTTCCCGACCTCGCATCCACGCGCACGAGCATTACGGTGAACAACGACCTGCTCTATACGAAATACGATGGCACCGATTCCATCGGGCTTATCGCGCAAAACAATGTGAATGTCGGCATGGCGAGCGAGAACGACTTGCGGATTGACGCCGCGCTCGTGGCGCAGAACGGCAGAGTGGGAAGGTTCTATTACGAATCCGACTGCGACCCCTATGACGTGCGCCAGACCCTTACTTCCTACGGGATGATTGCCACGAACGTGCGCTACGGGTTCGCCTACACCGACGATACGGGATACCAAACCCGCAACCTTATCTACGACTCCAATTTCCTCTACGGCCCTCCGCCGAGCTTCCCCTTGGCGGCGAGCAATTACGTGCAGGTGTCGTGGGAAGAAGTGCAATAGAGAATGACTAATTACTAATGTCTAATTTCTAAAGAAACGTGCTATGATAATAGCGTGTTAGTCATTACATCATTGGGCATTCATTAGTAATTAGGAATTGGACATTTTATGCGAAAGGGTATAACTATCATCGAAATCGTCGTCGCCATCGCCCTCGCGGCGGTGATTTTCGGGCTCGGCGTCGCGGCGCTGAATCCCGGGGGGCAACTCGCGAGCGCGCGGAATTCGCAGAGGACTGCGCACGTGAACGCGCTAGTGAACGCGATTCGCGCGAATATCACGGACAACCGCACGGGCGCGTTTCTCTGCGCCGGTACGGGGGACATTCCAACTTCCTCCAAAAAAATGGCGGTGGGGCAGGGGAATTACGACATCGCGCCATGCCTCGTGCCCGTCTATCTTTTCGCGATGCCGTTTGACCCGTCAGCTACGAACGCGCGCTACGCGAGCAATGCCGACTACGACACGGGATATTTTGTCATCAAGAACGCGTCAACCGGACAAGTAACGGTATCCGCGCCGTCCGCGGAACTGGGGAAAACGATTTCGGTAATCCGGTAATCCGGTAATCGGTTATCCCCACCCCTTCCGCGTTGCAGGAAGGGGATTACGAGGTATAATCAACCCCGTATCATGAAAGGGAAACAAGCGAACATAGTTTTCATCTTCGCCGCGGTTTTTTGTGCCGTTCTCTTCGCGCCCTCCGCGCACGCCGCAGACAAGTACTGGGTGGGCGGCACCGACAGCTGGAACGGCACGGCGGGCAACAAATGGGCGACCACTTCGGGCGGTAATACCACCACTACCCTTCCCACCTCCGCAGACGCATGTTTCTTTGACGCCAACTCCACGGGCACCGTGACGGTCGCTTCGGGCAACACCGGCTGTGGGAGCGTGGACTTCACCGGATTCACCCAGACGCTTACGATGAGCGCGACGCTTACTGTAAGCGGGAACGTGACGTTGGTATCAGCAATGACCGTTTCGGGGAGCGGCACGCTGGCAGTTAATGCCACCTCCACGCTTACGAGCAACGGCAAGACGTGGCCGGGAGGATTTTATCTTAATTCCACTACCAGCAATACCGTGTATACGCTCGCGGACAATTGGACGGTACTGGGCGCGACCACGTTGGGACCTTATCCGCAATCCGTCACTCTGACGCTCAACGGATCCACGCTTTATGCGGACGGCAATCTCATAATCGGGGCGTCACCGGGCACGAATACCGTAACCATAGGGGGGACTACTAGCATTGTACTTGGCGGCACGGGGACGTGGCAGCCCGGTAGCACGACCCAAGATACGACGAATAAAACACTGCAAAACAATCTGACTGTCAACACCACCGGCACTATCACGATTTCGGGGACGGTCTATTTCACCGGAACATTCACCTATACAACTGGCACTGTTGTTACTACAAATTCGTCATTTATTTATGGCGGTACCTCTCCCATTTCCGCGCTCACCGGGATTACTTGGAACAATCTCAAGATAAACGGTTCTGGTACTGCATATGACACGACGGGAATCATGCTCAACGGCACTTTGGAGCTGGCAGGTGCCAGTAACAGCTATACCATCGGCGTTGGATTAGTTCTGCACGGAGCGCTAAGCCTTACGGGAACTACCGATACCACCTACACGCTTTCGGAGAATCTTACTGTACCCGGAACTGCGACGCTGGGTCCTTATCCGCAGTCAGTTACCATCACTGTGAACGGATTTACGATGTACGTAGGAGGCGGTCTTAATATTGCAACTTCACCGGGGACCAACAATGTTATCGTAAACGGGACTACTAATATTGTGCTCAATGGAACGGGGACGTGGCGCTCCGGATCTTCCGCAGGCGCTAACGAAACGCTTCGGAATAACCTCACCATCAACACTACGGGCACCATCACTATTTCAAGCGGCATCCGCTACAACACCGGCACCCTGACTTACACTACGGGCACCGTAACCACCACCGGATCTACGCTTGCCGTATCGGCAAGCACCACCCTCAACACAAACGGCATCACCTGGAACAACGTCACGCTTTCGGGTACGAGCAGTGATACGCTCTCATCCAACCTCACCGTGAACGGGACACTCACCGTTTCCGGCGCTACCACCTTTGTCGGTCCGGGAGTCCTCGTCTTTACCGCAAGCTCTACGCTTGCGGGCTCTTCCGCCATGAACATCCCCACCTCCTTTACGCTCGCCTCCGGCATGACGAACTCCTACACCGGCACCCTCACGTTCGTGAGCACTTCCACCACCGCCACCTCAACCCTCACCTCAAACGGCGTCCAGTTTCTCGGTTCTCTCACCGTGAACGCCTCAAACACCGTCCAGCTCGCCGACGCCCTGAACGTCACCTCCACCAAGACCCTCACCCTTACGGCAGGCACCTTTGACGCCAACAATCAGAGTGTCACCATCGGTGCATTCTCCTCATCCGGCTCCACCGCCCGCACGCTCACCATGGGCTCGGGCACGTGGACCGTGAACGGCAACCTTGACCCCTGGACCGCCACGACCGCGACCGGATTCACTCTTACCCCTGGCAGTTCCACCATCAAGTTGACCGGCGCATACACCGCCGCGAAGACCTTCGCGGGAGGCGGCCTCACCTACCATAACTTCTGGAGCGCCCTTCCCACGAATGCTTTCCCCGTCAACTTCACCGGTTCCAATACCTTCAGTGACTTCAAGCTCAATGCCTCTACCACCGTCCAGTTCACGGCG
>MHLB01000025.1:18150-18678 GCA_001818895.1 Candidatus Liptonbacteria bacterium RIFCSPLOWO2_01_FULL_53_13 | reverse complement strand
AATATTTCCCTTTGATTTGGACATCTTCGCACCTTCCCGAACGATAAGGCCGTGCGCGCGGAATTTCTTGAAGGGCTCCTTGAACGCAACTTCCCCCCAGTCGTGGAGCGCCTTCGCCACGAACCGCACGTACAGCAAATGAAGCACCGAATGCTCCGCGCCGCCGATATACATGTCCACCGGAAGCCATTTTTTCGCCCTTGCTTTGTCAAACGGCTTCGTGCGGTTTTTCGGGTCAATATAGCGCAGGTAATACCATGCCGAATCAAGGAATGTGACCGACACGTCGGTTTCGCGCCGCGCTTTCGCCTTGCACTTCGGGCATTTCACTTCGTAAAACGACCTGACCGACGCGAGCGGAGATTGGTCGCTCCCCGTAGGGCGGAAATCCTTCACGAACGGCAATTTCACCGGCAAGTCCTTTTCCGGCACCGCGTACCAGCCGGGCATATCTTCCCGCTCGCCGATGCCGTTCGCGGCACACTGCCCGCACTGTATCATCGGAATCGGCGGGCCCCAGTACCTCTG
>MHLB01000025.1:12524-18120 GCA_001818895.1 Candidatus Liptonbacteria bacterium RIFCSPLOWO2_01_FULL_53_13 | reverse complement strand
TTGCGATTTCCGCGTACCGCCGACGGAATTGGTGATTTCCCATCCCGCATGCTTGGAATCCATGCCGTTAAACCGGCCGGAATTCGTGAGAATCCCGTGGCCAGTAAACGCGCTCTCGTTTTTCTTCAACCGGTTCCAAAATATCTCATTAAAAGGCCTCCCTTCAAAATATTTGCCGATTTCGTTCTCCGAAAGCCATACGTTTTCATGAAGCGTTTTCTCGCGATCGGATATTTCTTCATGAACACCGTTTTTCAACTCATAGTAAAGCGGCGTCAGTTCCGCAATGCGATTCTGCTTTCCGTTCGTGGAGTAATAGCGATAATAGACGGGCGCGCCCAACGGTCTTTTGAAAACGGCGTTATACCCTGTCTCTTCCCGGATTTCACGCGCACCCGCTGCCGCCATATTTTCTCCTTCGTCAACGCCTCCCGCCACCGCAACAATCGTTCCTGCTCCCACGTCAGCGCTTTCTTTCTTGTGTAAAAAGAGATATTTATTCTCTGACCAGTGCTTCACGAGGCATACCACGGTCAGTCTTTTTGTTTCCGGCTCACTCGCTCTCCATGCGTCTTTCCATATCTCGCTCGTAAATAACGGCGCTACCACTTCCCGTATCGGCATTTTGAACTTTTTCGCAAACTCGTAGTCGCGCTCGTCGTGCGCGGGCACCGCCATAATGGCGCCCGTGCCGTAGCCCGCGAGTACATAATCCGCAACCCACACGGGAATTTTTTCTTTCGTCGCGGGGTTTATCGCCTTCACGCCTTTGAGTTCTACTCCTGACTTTTCTTTGCCTTCCGCAATCCTTTCTTCATCGGATTTTTTTGCGGCTTTTTTAACGTAATCCTTGACCGCGTCCCAATTTTCAATTTTCAATTTACAATTTTCAATAATCGGATGCTCCGGCGCAAGCACCATATACGTCGCGCCGAAAAGCGTGTCGGGCCGAGTGGTAAATACCTCCATGGTCGCGGATATTCGCGGATTTTTATCCGCGCGGATCTGCGCAGATGAATCCGCGTTAATCCGCGATACGATTTCAAATCGTATTGTTGCGCCTTCCGATTTTCCTATCCAGTTCTTCTGCGCAATCTTCACTTTCTCCGACCAATCAAGGCCTTTTTCTTTTTCGCTCACATCCCTCAACAGGCGTTCCGCATATTCGGTAATCTTGAAAAACCATTGCTCCAGGTCCTTCTTTACGACCGCCGTGCCGCACCGCTCGCACTTTCCGCTTTCCGCCTGCTCGTCCGCAAGCACCGTTTTGCAGGAAGGGCACCAATTCACCGGCTGTTTTTTGCGGTACGCAAGCCCGTGCTTGAACATCTGCACGAAAAGCCACTGCGTCCAGCGATAATACGCCGGGTCGTACGTTTCCACTTTTTCCTTCCATGCGAACCCGTTCCCAATCGCCTCAAGCTGTTTATAGAATCTTTTTTCGGAAACTTTCGCCTGGCGCATCGGATGCGCGCCTATCTTTATCGCATAGTTCTCCGAGTGGATGCCGAACCCGTCAAGGCCGATGGGCTCAAATACGTCGTACCCCTGCATGCGCTTGAACCGCCCGTAAATATCGCTTCCCGTAAACGCGTACATATTGCCCACGTGAAGCCCTTCCGCCGAAGGGTACGGGAACATCATCAGGCTATAAAACGGCTTTTTGGCGCGCAAAATATCGGGTTCGTAAATACCCTTCTTTTTCCACTCTTTTTGCCACTTCGCCTCTATCTTCTTAAAGTCGTATTTTTGCACTGGACTCATCATAAATGAAACTTGCCCGTTTGTCATTCCCGGCTACAATCGGAAATCTAGGATGTATTGGGAAGGCCGTCGCGCTTTACCTGGATCCCCGCCTTCGCGGGGATGACACAATTAAATTCTAAAGACACGCTTTGTATTCTCCCGGATTTGCGCCTTCATTTCCTCGGGTTGTACACCTTTAAGCCACGCAAGCCGTTCCACTACTTCAATTATATACGCGGGTTCGTTGCGCTTTCCGCGATGGAGCGCGGGTGCCACGTAGGGCGCATCGGTTTCCGAGAAAATCCGGTCAACGGGGATATATTTTATCGCCGCATCATAATCGCCTTCCGTTTTGCCTTTTCTGGGCGGGAACGTGATGGCTCCGCCGAAGGAAAACGAGAATCCAAGCTCCAATAATTGCTTTGCATCGTCTATGGTTCCGGTGAAAAAGTGGGCGATGCCGGGGTGGGGGGCAGTGAGTAGTTGGTAGTGAGTAGTGAGTAGTTGAATAAGGTCAGGGAATGCGTTACGGCAGTGGACCATTAATGGCTTTCCGACGGCTTTTGCCACTTCAATCTGGGCGATAAATACCTCCGCCTGTTTCTTCTTGGTGTCGTCGCCCAAATGATAATAATCAAGCCCGCACTCGCCTATCGCGAGAACTTTTTTGTCCTCCGCAAGTTTTTTGTAATAGTCGAAATCAAATTGCTCGCCGCGGCTGGTAAATTCTTGCGCTTTTTCGCCTATGCCAAGTTCCTGCGCATCGTGAAACGATTTTTCGGTGTGAATCGGGTGGAGCCCTACGGTAGCATAGACCGGTTCGTTCTCAAACTCGTGCGCAATTTCAATCGCGCGCTTTGAAGTGTCGCGCTGGGTGCCGACGTTCACCAATCCTACGCCCGAGGCGAGCGCGCGGGCAATCACTTCTTTATAGTCTTCGCCGAATGCCGAGAACTGGATGTGGGTGTGGGAGTCAAAGTACATCAGAGTAATCGCGAACAACGCGAATCAAGCAAATATCGCTAATGATTTAAATCCTTGGTGTTCATTATTCGCGTTATTTTGAAAACATTCGCGATGTTCGCGATTACTTTTCACTGGATGCGCGGGAATAATATCCCGATCTTTGATGCGGTGAGCTCGTGCGGGGATTTCCAGACGATTGACTTGGTGATCTTTTCCGCGGTTTCCGGAAGGAACGGCGCGAGGAGCGCCGCGACGTTATCAAGAATAACGACCGCGTTATAGACCGCGCGAGCATCATTGTTTTCCCATGGCTTTGTTTCGTTCACGTACGCGTCACCGAAAGAGATGAGCTCCCAGATCGCGCCGAGCGCTTCGTGAAACCGGTATTCTTTCATTTTTGTTTCCGCCGTTTCGCGCGCGCGCTTTGCCATCTCAACAATTCTTTCGTCGGGAGCGCCATCTTTTAACACTCCCGCTTTTTCCGCCAGCGCGAGCACGCGCGCGGCAAAATTGCCAATGCCGTTCGCAAGGTCCGCATGGTAGCGCGCGTCAAATTTCTCCCATGTGAAATCGCCGTCCTCAAAGGGAGAAATGTCGCGCAGGAGCCAGTAACGCAAGGCATCCGCGCCGTATTTTTTGATTATTTCAAGCGGGTCGGCGACATTCCCCAAGCTCTTGCTCATCTTCTCCCCTTCGCTTGTGATGAATCCGTGAATGATGACTTGCTTTGACGGCGAAAGTTTCGCGGACAAAAGCATCGCCTGCCATATCGCGGATTGCTGGCGCAGATTGTCTTTGCCGGCGATCTGCACGCCCGGCCAGAACGCCTTGAAACGTTCCTCGTCCTTGGGCCAGCCCAGGGTTGAAATATAGTTCACGAGCGCGTCAAACCACACATACATTACGTGCGCGTCGTCCCCGGGCACGGGCACCCCCCACGGCATTTTCGCCTTGAGCCGTGAAATGCTGAAGTCGTGCAGGCCGTTTTTCACGAACGCCGTTATCTCCCGCATGCGCAGCTCCGGCACCACGAAATCGGGGCGGGTCCGGTAGAGCTCCAGAAGCGCGTCTTGGTATTTGGAAAACCGGAAGAAATAATTTTCTTCTTCGCGCTCCTCGATCTTCAGGTTCGGATGCACCGGGCACTTGCCGTCCTCAAGCTCCGAATCGGTTTTTTCAAGTTCGCACCCCACGCAATACATTATTTTTTGCGTGTGCTTGTAAATATCGCCGTTCGCGGCGGACCGCTTCCAAAATTCCTGCGCAGCCGCTTTGTGATGCGGGTCCGTGGTGCGGACAAAGTTCGTGTAGCTGATATTGAGCGTTTTCGCCAGGTCGCGGAAGCGCTCCGCGTATTCGTCCGCATACGCCTGCGGGTCTTTCCCCTGCTCAACCGCCTTGCGATAATTCTTGTCGCCGTGCTCGTCCGTGCCGATATTGAAAATAACCTCCGCGCCTCCCGCGCGGGCGTGGCGGGCAATCGCATCCGCCTGCACGAACTCAAGCGCATGCCCCATATGGGGAACTGCGTTTACGTAAGGAAGCGTCGTCGTGAGATAAAATTTCATAGAGTAATCGCGAACAATGCGAATCTAGCAAATATCGCGAATGAATTAATTCGTTATTCTGATTTCCATTCGCGTTATTTCGAGAACATTTGCGATATTAGCGATTACTTTCATACTACCGAAACCGACTCCGTGGGAGCGCGCCGGCCTGCCGCCCATCCTTCCGCAATTTCCTGTATGACTACCGCCGCCGGAACGGAAATGAGCACGCCCAAAAATCCGCCCACTTCAAGGCCGATAAGAAGCGCGATGATGACGATGACGGGATGGAGCCCGATATTCCGCCCTAGAAGAAGCGGCACGAGAATGTGGTTCTCTATCTGATGGATCACCAAAAACACAATGAGCGTGTAGAGCGCAAGCGAGGGCGAGGTGAGAAGCGCGGCGAGCACCGCGATGGAGCCCGAAACGATCGGGCCCACATAGGGAACAATCTCAAAGAACGCGGTCAGAAGCGCGATAAGGAATGCGTATTTCACGCCGAGAATCAACAGCGCGACAAGCACCAGCGCGCCCATAATCAAGCTTAAAAGTATCTGCGTGCGGAACCATCTGCCGATGCGCGCGATCGCGCGCGTATAGATGCGAAGGGCGTTCTCCTGATAATCAAGGGGGAAAACCGCGCAGATAAAACGCTCAACTCCGTCCCTGGAAAGCGAGAGGTAGAAGGCGCTTGCGATAACCGACACGGCGAGCGCGAATCCGCCAAGCACCTGTGAGAACGTGTCAAAAGGAGACGAGGTGCTCGCAAAAAACCTGTTGGAAATCGTAGTGATGACGGAATTGAAGGATTCGGTCGCGCGGATGGAAACAAGTGGCCCCCACCACGTCGCAGGGGTAGATTTTGCAATGCCGGAAAACACGGAGTTCACTTCAACCAGCATGCGCGGAATAACCGCGTAGACCGTGAGGATGACCGCGAGCGCGGCGAAAAGGAAAATGAGAATGACGCTCAAGGGCCTCGGGATGCCCCGCCGTTCAAAAAAATTCACGATAAATTCAAGCCCGGAAGAGATGACGACCGCGAGAAAGAGCGCGATAAGGATGCGGAGGCCGAGATACATCACCGAAGCGAACGCCACAAAAAACAGTACGCGCCATAAACTTACCCATGAAATTTCGTATATCCTCCGCTCCATATAGGAGAAGATTACAACGAAGCGGGGCGGCGCGCAAATCCGAGCTACGCCGCCGGTGCGGGGTTCCTTTCTGCGAAATCCTATCCCCTAAGAAGCCCTGGCGATAAACCGCTCGGTTTCACAAATGGAGTATTCTCCCGAACATCTCCTTGTTCTTATATGGACCGATGACGGCAA
>MHLB01000025.1:11101-12500 GCA_001818895.1 Candidatus Liptonbacteria bacterium RIFCSPLOWO2_01_FULL_53_13 | reverse complement strand
CGATTGCACCTCTTCCGCAGTTACGGCGCGCAGTTTTTTGATAAGTTCCGCGGGCGCCACGAGCGAACGGGCGAGGATTTCCTGCCCGCCGTAATAGCTCGCCAGCTGGTCGGACGTTTCCATACCGAGAATAAAAGTGCCTACCAAATGGTCTTTCGCTTTGGCGAGTTCTTCCGCAGGGACCTGCGTTTCCCGCGCACGCCGCAATTCTTCCAAGATTGCCCGCACGACGATCTCAATTTTCGTGTGGTCCACGCCGGAGGAAACCGTAAATTGCCCGTGGTCTGCCAGAAATTCCGCGTGCGCCGAAATATAATATGCCGCGCCGAGCTCATCGCGCACACGGTGGAAAAGCCGCGAGCTCATGCCTCCGCCAAGAATATTGGCAAGCACCTGAACCGCGTGGCGGCGCTTGTCGTGGACGCCTATGCCCCGCACGCCGAGCACCAGGTGGCTCTGCGCGGATTCCTTGAACGCGACGTGGGACGCGGGCCTTTTTTGCGCCTGTTTCACGCCGGGCTTTGCGAGCGGGCGCGCGCGCCGGAGGCCCTTGAACAGCGTTTTTATCTGCGCCATCACTTTCGCTTCGTGGAAATTCCCCGCGATAATCACCACGGTCTTCGGCGCGACATAGTGCGCGGAGCGGTACTTCACGAATTCATCGCGCGCGAGCGCGCGGATGACCTCTTTTCTTCCCGCAATGTTCCACCCCGCCGGCTGGTCGCCGTACAAAAGTTCGGTGAAAAGCTCGTGCACGCGCCGGGCGGGCGTGTCTTCGTACATATTGATCTCTTCAATGATGACTCCCCTCTCTTTCTCAATCTCCTTTGCGTCAAACAGAGGATTCAGATAGAGGTCGGATACCAGGTCAATGATCTGCGGAAGCTTGTCGTTCTGCACTTTCGCCCAATAGCCGGTGTATTCCTCGCCAGTGAACGCGTTATACTCCGCGCCCAATGCGTCAAGCTCGGAAGAGATGAGGGACGAATTCGGGCGCTTCGTGGTGCCCTTGAACATCAAGTGTTCCAGAAAATGGGATAGGCCGTTGATTTTTTTCGTTTCGTATTCCGAACCCGCCTCCACCAAGACGAGCACCGTCGCCGCCAAGCTTCCCGCCTGCGGGGCGAGAATGACGCGGAGTCCGTTGGGCAATGTTATTTTTTTAAACAATTTCATTGATATAATTCCAATCTACAAATGAGTTACGAATACTACGAATGACGCTGAATTCTATTTGTAGTATTCGTCGGCATTCGTTGATTTGTATTATGCTCATCCGTTGATGGTCTTGATATCATCCTCAAATTGTTCCGCGCGGGAAACGACCGCCTCGCCGTAGGTCCACAAAAATCTGCTCCAATTCCCGCCCGCATAATATTTCGCCGCCGCTTTCCGCTCG
>MHLB01000025.1:0-11081 GCA_001818895.1 Candidatus Liptonbacteria bacterium RIFCSPLOWO2_01_FULL_53_13 | reverse complement strand
CTCCCGCCGCTCCCGCATCGCGCAGATAAAGCGCGGTGGCGACGAACGCGTCGGAGTTGTTCCACGGGCTTGCCGGATTGTGCCCCGTCACTTTCGCGACCTGCTCGCGGTACATCATCCAGGTGGAAGGAATGAATTGCGCGGGACCCATCGCGCCGCCGTAGACGCCGTCCGCATTCGGGCAGGACACCGACATGGAATCCGCCGAGACACCAAGCTCGCCTATGATCTGCAGATATATTACTTGATTTTTCGGGCTCATCGCCGTTTTGTAACTGCACCTGCCCACGTTTTTCCCGAGCGCGGATTCGCGGTCAAGCACCGCAAGAATGAGCGCGGGGCGCACGCCGGTCGCGCCCGATGCAAGCTTCGCGAATTGATATGCGTCTTCAAAGCTCAATTCGCCGCCGCCCAAGAGCTGGAAAATGCGGCTCCGAATCTGCGCCGCAGTCGCTTTGGTTTCTTTGAGAAGCGACTGATATTTTGATTCCTGCCCTTTCGTAATGGTAAGCAGGGTGTTCTTCGTCTTTTTCACCGTATCGGTTTCTATCTTCTGCGCCGCCTGATAGCTTCGCGCCGTAGAAGCGTCCGAACGCGCAATCGCGTATTGTTCCTTTTGCTCTACGAGCGTATCCTGCAGGTTTTTTATCTGATTGATGGTCGCGCGGATATTCGTTTGCAATACCGAAATGTTGTTCACGTCACCGAAGAAATCCGAAATCCTCGGATTCGCCAGCAACAGTTCAAACAATCCTATCCTGTCTTTTTCGTAGAGATCTTTCAAGAGCCCCGCGAGCGCACTGCGGTTCGTCACGATGCTTGATTCGGTGTCATTGATCTTCGCCTTCGTATCCAAAATCTTCTCGTCCAGCTGGGTCATCGTGAGGTCAATCGCTTTGATCTGCAAATTCAGCTTTGCAATCTTGCTGTTAAGCGACGTGATCTCGCTTTTGAGCGAACCGCCTTGCTTTTGGTATGCGGTAATCTGTTTTTCATATTGGTCAATCTGCCCCTCAAGGTCATGGAGCTGGTTTTCAAGAGCCTTGCGCTCGTCTTCGCTTGAAACCGACGCAGCGTGCGTTTCCTGCGGGAACGCGGTGGTGGGAGCCGTCACCACGCCCAAGATAAGCGCCCAAGACGCCCATGCGAGCGCGAGTGCGCGGAAAATCTTCACCAAAGAAACAGCCCTTCTCTTGGGTATATAGAGATTCACCCGGGGCGCGGCGGACTGAAAAATCTCCCTTTTCCGCGCCGGTTGGATATCCTGGAGAATCTTTGGCTTAAGCCGTGGTGCCATCTTTTAAAGTATACCATTTCGGCATACATTCCGCGAGCCGCTTGCCACTTGAAAGTTTAGTGGAAAGTTGAGCGGCATGCAGTGTTATGATGTACTAGTACATCATAACAAAGGGGATTAATCCACTCTTAGCTCGCCCCGCAAAATCTTGGGGGGAGTGGCTGGACCGGAAAACCTAAAAGTCCATAGAAAATCCGGACTCCCGCCTTCCTCCTTCGTCAAGACTTCGGAGGACAGGTCGCGAGGATGACACTAGAGAGGTTTTCTAACATGCTCTGCCACGTACGCAACTCTTGTCTTACGCGGCTTTCTCCGGCTTGCCCCCTTCTTTTGTCGCTTCCTCTTCCTTGCCTTTTGCCCGCTCCTCTTTCTTCTCCTCGGTTTCCACCTTCACTTCGCTCACGTCAACCGCCGGAGCAACCACCACCTCCTCTTTAAGTGGAGGCGTGACGCTCACAATCACCGTTTCCGGGTCAACCAATACTTTCACATTCGCCGGCACGGCGATATCTCTTACATAAATACTTTGATTGAGTTCCGCGAGGCCGGAAATATCAACGGTGAACTGCGGAGGCAGGTCGCCCGGCAATGCCTCCACTTCAATCGTGTCCATCGTCCTGTTCAGAATGCCGCCGAGCGCCTTGACCGCGGGCGCTTCGCCCGTGAGCACGATCGGCACCGGTGCCTCGATTTTCTCGTCCATGCGCACCTGATAAAAATCCACGTGCGAAATCTCGCTCGTCAGATAATCGCGCTCTATGTCATGCACCAAGACCGGCACTTTTTTTCCTTCAAAAACAAGCGTGATAATTTTATTTTCTCCCGCGTCTTTAAACACTATGCGGAATGCCTTAGCGTCCAATGAGAGATTGGCGCTCGGAACGCCCTTGCCATAGAGGACGGCAGGAATAAGGCCCGACTCGCGCAGAGCTTTATTGGCTTTTCCGATAATGATTCGCGGTTCCGCTATGAGTTCCATGCGGGGATGAGGATAGCAGAGAAAACCGTTGTTTGCAACCTATCCCCCATTCACATACTTCCTCGTACTGGGTCCGAAGTAGCCGTAGCCCTTGGTGAGTCCCAGAGGAACAAGAAGCTCTCTCTCGTACGCCTCCTGGAATCGGGAGATGGCATCGTAGGTTGCGGCGCCGTAGCGTTCCGTTTCGTTGCCCGGGGAGCCGGGGCCATCGGGGGCAATGATGAATCCGTGGGTGTTGAGGTAGATTTGGAGTTGTTTGACGTCTTCTCCTTCGTCCTCAATGCGGAGGGTGCGGGGGAAGAAATATGAGGAGACGGGAATGGAGGAAGAAGACAAAGGGGAAGAAAGGGCGGCGATGGTAAGGGGAGAAAAGGGAGCAGAAGGGGCAGAAGGAGTGGAAGGAAAGGAAGTCTGCGATGTAACGCTGCTCGTGAGCAGGGCAACTTGTGCTTTGAGTTCGCTGATGCGGGCGTAGAGGGGTGCGAGTTCTTTGGGGGCGGCCGGAGGCGTACTCGCCGCAGGAGAGGGAATCGCGACTGGTTCGGACGGCACAGGGGCGGAGACCCAGGCGGGGGTGCCCGTGCCGGTTTGGCTTCCGTAGCTGTTGCCGACGGAGGCACTCCGACTGGTGCTTGAGGTGACGGTGATGGTGTAGGAAACCGGGAGGGAGTAGAAAGAGCCGATGGCGCCGTTATTGTCTTCCGCACGCAGAGAGAAGGTATAGGTGCCGGCGGAAGTGGGGCCGCCGCTGAAGTGACTGCCTTCCGTGAAAAGCCCAGCGGGAAGCGTGCCGGAGGTAATCGAGAGCGACACGGTGGTGCCCTGCGTAGAGGAGGTGTTGATAGTTTGATAGTATTCGTCTCCCGTAGCCGTGGAAGGGAGAGAGGCGGAGGTGATAGTGGGAAGGTCGTAGATGGTCACACGGTTGCTGTTGTAATTAACCACATAAAGGCGGTGCCTTGTGGCGTCAAGCGCGAGGCCGTAGGGGCGATTCGTGCCGCCCTGCGTGGTCGCCGCGCCCGAGGTCGTAAAACTTGACGCGCCAATCACTGCAATGGCATTTTCGCCGTTCGTAATTGAACTCACATCAAACACGGACACTCTTCCGTTTGTGTATTGCCCCACATACAAAAGATCTGAAGCGCTGTCGTACGCGAGCGAGGTCGGATCGGAAAGCCCGCTCTGCGTGCGGGCGGAAACGCTTGAGGTAAAAGAAGTTTGCCCCAGCACATAGGACGCCGCCATGCCATTCGTGATGGTTGAGGTGACATTATAGACAAGCACACGGTTGTTGCCCGCGTCCGCGATGAAAAGCCGCCCGTGCGTTCCGTCGTAGAGCGGCGCCACTTCTCCGGAAAGACCGCTTGCCGTCGTTGACGCGGTGCTTGAAGTGAAGTTCGGCTGGCCGAAAACATACGATGCGTTCATTCCGTTCGTAATCCCGGAAGAAAGATCGTAGACGAGCACACGGTTGTTGGTCACGTCGGTGCCGACAAAGAGGCGGTGGTAGGTGTCATCGTAAGAAACTCCATAGGGACCGCTCGTTCCGCTCTGCGTGGTTGACGCGGTGCTTGAAGTGAAGTTCGGCTGGCCAAGCACATACGATGCATTCATGCCGTTCGTGATGGTTGACACGTCAAACACAAGTACCCGGTTGCCGGAGTATTCGGGAACGAATAATCGATTGTTTGTTGCGTCGTAGGCAACGCTCACAGACGATCCTCCTCCGCTTTGGGTAATGGTAGTAGTGCTGGTGTTGAAGTCCGGCTGGCCGAGCACATAATCGGCGGTGCGATCTATAAGATTGTTGTCCGCATCAAGGTTGTAGACGAGCACGCGGGAATTGCCATAGTCCGCCACGAATAACCGGTGGTGCGTTGAATCAATCGCGATGTCCGTGGGGGTTTTTAGGCCTTTATTGTTCGGCGCCACTGTATTCTGTGCGTTCGCGGTCGTGTAGACGGGATTATCGGAACCGTCAAGCTGGCCCAGCGCGTCAACCGCGTTCGCGCCGTTCGCGATAGTCGCGGGGTCAACATTGAAAGCGATAATGCGGTTGTTGGTATAATCCGTCACATAGAGCCGTTTATTCCCCGAATCGTAGGCAAGTTCTACCGGAAGGGATAATCCGCTTTGGGTCGTTGCGGCGGTGCTTGACCCGAAGGTTGCCTGTCCGAGCACGTAGGATGCGCTCATCCCGTTTACGAGCGTGCCGGAGGCGACATTGAACGCAAGTATGCGGTTGTTCGTGTAGTCGGCTACGAACAACCTATCATTATCAGCGTCGTACTTAAGTCCAGTTATGTTTTTTGTTGATGTTGCGCTTGTTCCTCCGGTTGCCGTCGTAAAATCCGGCTTGCCGAGCACATAGGACGCATCCATCCCGTTCGCGATGGTGGAGGTGGCGACATCGTACACAAGCACGCGCTGGTTGTTGTACTCTCCAGTAAACAGGCGGGTATGCGTTGCGTCGTACGCAACTGCGCCGGGACCACTTATGCCACTCTGTGTGGTCGCGGTGGTGCTTGAAGTAAAAGAAGTTTGCCCGAGCACGAACGAGGCATTCATCCCGTTCGCAATGGTCCCAGGAGCCACATTGAATACTAGCACGCGGTTAGTCCTATATTCTGCCAAAAAGAGACGGTCGTTCGTCTCATCGTAGGAAATTCCGGTGGTTGAATTGCTTGTCCACATCCCGTTTTGCGTGATCGCAACGGTCGCGGTCGTAAAATCCGGCTGGCCGAGCACGTAGGAAGCATTCATGCCAGTAGCGATTGTTGAGAGATCAAACACCAATATGCGATTGTTGCTTGCATCCGCCACGAAGAGCCGGTTATGAACCGGGTCGAAAATAGCGTTCACGGGACTACTCATGGTCGCGGCGTTCCTTCCTCCGTTATTCGCAGTATTGCTTGTGAAATCCGGCTGGCCGAGCACGTAGTCGGCAACCCGGTCAATGAGATTGTTGGACGCATCAAGATTGAATACGAGCACGCGATTGTTGAGATAGTCAACCACGAACAAACGATGGTTTGTCGTGTCTGTGGCGACCGCGTTCGGACCACTTAGCCCCCTGGAATTCGGTTGTAGATTATTCGCGTCGGATCTTGTGTAGAGTATGTTTCCACTGTCATCCATCTGCCCCAAGAGATCGCTCGCGTTGAAATTCGCGTAAGCGGTGTAAACAAGGAACGCACAAAAAACCGCGGCGAATATGAAAACTATTTTCGCTTGTTTCCCTTTCATGATACGGGTTTGATTATACCTCGTAATCCCCTTCCCGCAATGAGGAAGGAGTGGGGATAACTAAACCCCCACACCAGAACGAGAAGCAGGAAATCCAGAAATGCTGAAGGCAAACTTCTCGTTTGGTGTGGGGGTAAACTTATATTCTCTTTGCTTTGTACCCCGCCGGCGCGTTCTTCAAATACTCTTCCAGCTTCTCGCGCGTCAAGAGTCCCGCGCGGGCGCCTACCTGTTGTACCACCGACATAGAATTGATTGGTGCCCATGCAAGCGCCTGCTCCACCGAGAGCCCCAACGCAAGCGCGGAAGTGAAGGTTGATGAGAACGCGTCGCCCGCGCCCGTGCGCTCGTAGGGCGGTTTCGGGTCGGGATAGCTTGGCATCTGCCACATCTCGTCTCCTTCGCACGCGTAGGCGCCGGCGGGACCGTCGGTTATGACCGCAATCTTCGGCCCCAGCGCGCAGATGCCTTTCAGTAATTCCTTGATGTCCGTCCCGCCCGGAAGCCCCAGAATTCTTTCCGCCTCTTCTTTGTTGCAGAAAAACACTTCCGCGTGCCGGTAGAACGGCGCGAATTTTTCCTTTCCTCCTTTTATCTGGTATGTCCCGGGCTGGAACGCAAGCTTCACTTCCGGATGCGATTCAAGATACGCGGCGATCTCTGTGTGGTACGCGTCCGCATGCTCGCCGAGCGAAGACATATAGAGCCACCGCGGGCTCCCGATGTCGGGAAGCGCGTAATCGTATTTTTCATGCTTAATAAGAATGGTCCGCTCGCTTTCATACCATAGGACATAGTGATAGTTCGTTTTTGCGTCCTTGTGCACATGCATATAGTCCGCCGCGACTTTTTCCTCGCGGAGCACCTTGAGGCACTCCTCGCCGTGGTAATCGGCGCCGATGTCGGAGACCAGCGCGCTTTTAAGCCCCAGGCGCGCCGCGGCGACCGCAGCGTTCGCGCTGTTCCCCACCGCGGGAATCACGAATGCGTCCTCGTAGGGAATCTTATCGCCGAAGCGCATGCAAATCTCGCAGTCGTCTTCGTTGATACTGCAATGCACCGATGCTTCCTTGAGCCGGATAAATGCGTCGGTTACGGTGTCCCCGAGAGCGATGAAGTCGTATTTGGAATCCATGAGGAGAGATATGAGATATGAGGCGATGCTATCCTTCGGAGGCGCGTATCACTCTTCCGATAATAAAATGGATGAGCGCATAGACCACGATGGCGAGAAGCGTCGTGAGCTCAATGACCGGCGCCCAATTCCGAATCATCAAGTCCGGGAATATGCCCTCAAAGGGAGTGCGAAGAATCTTTGTGATTTTGTAAACCCATGCAACGAGCGCATTACTTGAACCAACTGCAAACAATTTTAGTGCAAACCGCACCCAAAGCAATCCTTGGGCGAGCGCGAGAAGACCGTTCACGAGTCTGAGGATAAAGCTCATATTGGAGATAAGTATAGAGAAGCTGGGGGCAAGAAGCAAGAGACAAAAAGTGAGTAGTGGGTAGTGAGTGGTGAGTAGTAAAGGGCAATGAGCCTTCGGTTCAGTATAATTTTCTGTTTTTGAACGGAATAAGCGCGAGGATGACCGCTTCGGCGTAAAAGCTGGTTCTCGTGATGAGGTCATGTGTCAGAAGCCCGACGGCGCCGTTTTCCTGTTTGGAATTCGTCCGCCCGAACACGATATCGTCCGCCTCGCCAAGCTCCTTGCCTTGTAAGATTAGCTCGCGCACTTTGGGCGGAAGGATAAAAGTTCCCGTTCTCCCTTTGCCGCTTATCCCCTCTTTTGACTTCACCGCAATCCACGCGAACGCCCGCATTTCGCCGTCAATATCTTCAACTCCTGCTTCAGACCCGACCCAATAGTCGGCATGAGGTATTTCTTTTGACGCATGCTCGGCGCGATTTGTAGCGCCTTGGAGCGCTTCGTCGGATGACATCGGCTGTGCGCCCACGCCCGACGGCACAGTTTTTCCTTCCACCTCAAACTGCTCCTCGGGAAACATCCGGATAAAGCCGTCGGTCACGGCGTTTATCTTCACGGGGTTCGTAGACGCGACGATGATTTTTTTCATTCTGCTGGAGAATGTTCTTTTGCAAAAACCGACATGCCGCTGAAAAGTTTCTTATAAGGAAATAACTCATTTGCTTCATCCTCAATATGATTTGAGGTAAAAGTAATAAAAATTCCATCCCGTGGAACAACTCGGAAAATCTCTTGAGCCATACGCTTAAGGTATTCTCTATCGTTAATAAGAGTAACGTTTATAGCGCTGGCCACTACATTTCCTGAATCTGGTCTTTGGGCAATGAGAAAACTCAATCCGTCTGTCTTGCTAAAATCGACTCTTCCTTGCAAACCTTCTTGTGTAAGTTGTTCTTTCTCTTCCCTATCCATCGCCCGTTCACCATAATATGGATCAACGAGCGTAACCCTACCGACATTCATATCTTTTAAGAATCGTAGCGCGTCGCCCACCCCGCCTATTCCTGCGCCGATATTGAATAAGGGCTTCCCTGCCAGTTTTTCCCTAAAAAATGCTCTATGTTTTTCTCCGCAAACTCTTGCGATTACCTCATGCATCATGCGATCCCCGTACGGATGCCCTGTAAATTGGAGATTATCAATGAGAGTTCTGTCGGGAACCCTAATAAGAAGCCGCCGTTGCTCATAGCGTCCCAACAACTCCGCGCGAGCTATTTTTTCAACTTCCTCCGTAACATTTTCGGGGTCACCGCTTCCGCGTTCGGTCATGCTTGTTCCAATTACCAATTACCGTTTGCTTCTCTTTGCGGCTTTCTTTGCCGCCGCGATGATGGACTTCACGCCCATGCCGTATTTTTCAATCAGCGCGGATGCGGGACCCGATTCGCCGTAGACGCCCTGCATGCCGATAAATTCCATCGGCACGGGGCAATGTTTTGCCGTAAGCTCCGCGATTGCGCCTCCCAATCCTCCTGTAACCTGATGTTCCTCCACAGTCACGACCGCGCCGGCTTTTTTGATAAGTGCGATAAGTTTCTCGTCGTCAAGCGGTTTTATCGTATGGCAATTCACGACCACGGTTTCCATCCCCTCTTTTTCCAGCTCGCGCGCGGCGAGCAAGGCGTTATAAAGCAATCCTCCGCAACCGATGAGCGCCACCTTCGGACGGCGCGATTCCCAGAATATCTGCGCCTTGCCCGGCGTGAAGGGCGTTGACTCCGTCGTCATCACGACCGATTTCTCCCGCGCGTAGCGGAGATAGACCGGCCCCCAAATATGCGAGGCGGCGAGCGTCGCCTTCTTTGCCTGCGCGGCGTCGCACGGCACCATGACCGTCATATTCGCCATCACGCGCATCGTCGCGATGTCTTCCACTGCCTGATGCGTCGCCCCGTCGGGGCCAACGGAGATGCCCGCGTGATGCCCCGCGATCTTCACGTTTGAATTGTTGTAAGAAATCGTCGTGCGGATCTGCTCCCAGTTCCTGCCCGGAGAGAACGTGGCATAGGACGCGATATAGGGAATCTTTCCCGACACGCCCAGGCCGGAGGCGATTGCCGCCATGTTCTGCTCCGCGACACCGACTTGGAAAAACCGCCCGGGGAATTTCTTCGCGAATTCGCCGCACTTCGTGGAGTCCGTGAGGTCGGCGGAAAGCACGACGACGTTCTCGTTCTCCTCTCCCGCAAGGAGCACGCCCGCGCCGAACCCCTCGCGCGTCGCTTTTTGCTCCACGTCGTCCTTGAACAGCTTCGGATTTAACTGAAGGTCTTTCGTAATCATATGGATTTTCGCGCAGCTTCGCGCAATTCTTCAAGCGCGACTTTTACCTGGTCATACACGGGCGGGGCGCCGGGCACGTTCTGAAGCCCCGGCGGAATGCCGTGCCAGCGATAATCGTTTTCCATATAGCTCACCCCGCGCCCGGGAATCGTGTGCGCGATGACCATGGTCGGACGCTCGTGGATGACGTTCGCTTCCGCGACCGCGCTGATGATGGACTCAAAATTATGCCCGTCAATCTCAATCACGTGCCAGTTGAACGCTTCGTACTTCGCGCGCAAGGGCTCAAGCGGCATTACGTCTTCGGTATTCCCGTCTATCTGGATGCTGTTCCGGTCAAGCACCGCGGTCAGGTTTGACAGGCGGTTTTTTCCCGCGAACATCGCCGCTTCCCATGTGTTCCCCTCCTGATGCTCGCCATCGGACATAAGGCAATAGACATGATACTTAGCGCGGTCAAGCTTGCCCGCGAGCGCCATGCCGATTGCCTGCGAGAGCCCCGAGCCCAAAGGCCCCGACGTGGTTTCCACGCCGGGAAGCGATTCGCGGTGCGGATGCCCCTGCAGGCGCGAGCCCATCTTGCGGAGCGTTTTCAGTTCGTCGCGCGAGAAATACCCCGCGTGCGCGAGCGTCGCGTAGAGCACGGGGCAGATGTGGCCGTTTGAGAGCACCAGCCGGTCGCGGCCGGGCCAGTGCGGCTGTTTCGGGCGATGGTTCAGGATATAGAAATAAAATGCGGAGAAAATATCCGCCATGCCCAAGGGCCCCGCGGAGTGCCCCGACTTCGCCTCCGCAAGCATGGTGATCACGTCCTGCCGGATGAGGTTCGCGATGTGCGCGAGAGAGTGGAGCTTTTTGTCGGTTACGGGGGTCATAGTTTATTTATAATCCGAATGTTACGAATGTTGTGACGAATGCTACGAAATGGATTTTATTCTTGTCGTTACCGGTGAAGTTAGGGAGTGAATTCGAAGGTGGAGAGCAAGTCCTCAAGAACTTTAAGATTTTCTGATTCTTGAGAAAGGTCGCCGTTTACTTCAATGGTAATCACGGGTTTTTCGTTTGAATATACTTGCGATGGGTCGCGAGGGATAAGGGTCCTAAAAGCTACGTGCCGATAGGCGTCATTGAAATCTTCTATGTCTTTGCATATAAGAACTTTTGTTTTAATCGTCTTCATTTCGTATGTTTTAAACGGAATAGCACTCCCGGAATTAAAACATGTCGTCGCAATTTTTAGAGATAAAATATATTCTGCGTTCGCATCAATGTTAATCACCGTGTCGCCGCTAATAAAAGAAGGAGAATTGTCGCTTGCGTAAATGCTGAACTTTCCGGGATAAATAAATTCAAATCCGTACTTTTCGTTGCGATAGGTTTTCCAGTCGGCGGGAACGGCGGCGGTTGGCTTAATGAATTTGAAGGTGGAGAGGATTTGGTCTGCAAGTTGCTCGGTTGCCATATCTATCGGATTTTGACCCGTTCTATCATCTTTGTAAACCGCAAAGAAGAAGTCATTTTGATTGTGCGTAAAATTATATGAGATATACCACTCTCTATCTGGCAGAATCTGATACCGATATCCCTTGAATTTATCTGTGCGGACAGCGCCGATTGTTTTGTTTTTTTCAGCTGTTATGGTCTCCTGGGGACTACCGCCTACCGGGGAGTTATTATTGACTTCAAGCTTGAACCAGGAGGTTTCGGGGGCGATGTTCCCTAATACAATATTTAGACCAAAGTCATCTGTGCCATCCGATGCCCCCAAGGTGTCGTCTGTTTCCCT